>CAYPHP010000244.1:0-6223 GCA_964410045.1 uncultured Acidobacteriota bacterium
CGCTCCGTCCAATAACTCCACCTGCAACATGCTGGTCACGAACTTCTTCTTGCCAAAGTTCTCAAAGTCGATCGTCGTGCGCTCCGTGTCGGACTCGGCGACTACACCATGGCCGTACAAGGCGTGCTTTAGGTACTGCGACGGTTTGTATTTCACGAAGCCTCCTGAAACTGCTTGACTTGTCGGGCAGGCCCACTTCCCGGCCACCCTTGGGGGGATGGCCGGGCAATGGGGACGTTTTGGTTAGAGGGGCGAAACCTGTTCCGCCTGCAGGCCCTTGGGACCCTTGGTCACGACGAACTCGACCGCTTGTCCCTCGTCGAGCGTGCGATAGCCTTCAGACTGGATGGCGGAGAAATGCACGAAGACATCCTCCCCGGTCTGGCGCTGAATGAACCCGTAGCCTTTCGCGGCGTTAAACCACTTCACTGTTCCTTGTTCCTTCACTGGTAAACCTCTTAGAGAAAAGTTGATGCGTTTGGTGCGCCGTTTGCCCTCTGGCCAAAATGCAAAAAGGCTGCAAGTACCCCTGCAGCCCTAATGACGTCGTTCAACAAAAGGTACACACTGGAGCAACAAATGCAGAATCAGAATAGCACAGGTTTACTTTCCAGTCTAGAGGGAACTAGTCCGCAGGGCCTAATTGGCCTAGGACCAGACGGCGAAGGCGGCGATTCTGGCGCGCGCAAATCTGCATAAACTATTGAATACAAATATATTACTAGGCTAGCGGCTCACCCGGGCCGACCCGCCCTTCATCACCCTCTCGACCTCCCCCTTGGTGGCCATCGACGTGTCCCCCGGGGTGGACATGGCCAGCGCGCCATGGGCCGCTCCGCATTCAACTGACCACTGCAGACCCTTGTCCATCAGCAGCCCGTAGATCAAGCCGGAAGCGAACGAGTCGCCACCGCCGACCCGGTCCAGGATCTCCAGATTCTCGCGGACCGGGGCCTGATACAGCTTCCCGCCCGCATAGCAGACCGCACCCCAGTCATTCACCGTTGCGGTCCGGGCGTTGCGCAGGGTCGTGGCGACCATCTGGAAGTTCGGGTAAGCCGCGACCGCCCGTTCGATCATGCTCTGGAAGTGTTTGACATCCAAGGCCGAGTAGTTTTCGTCGACGCCTTCCACTTCGAAGCCCAGCGCGGCGGTGAAGTCCTCCTCGTTCCCGATCATCACATCCACATGGCTGGCCAGGCGGCGGTTCACGTCTCGAGCTTTTGCCTGACCGCCGATGGACTTCCATAGCGATTCGCGATAGTTCAGGTCGTAGGAGACGATCGTGCCGCAACGCCGCGCCGCCTGCATGGCTTCCTCGGCCACCAGTGGAGTGGTTTCGGACAGCGCCGCGAAGATGCCTCCTGTGTGCAGCCAGCGGACGCCTTCCTGAACGAAGAGCCGCTCCCAGTCGATGTCGCCCGGCTTGAGCTGGCTGACTGCGGTATGCCCGCGATCCGAGCAGCCGACCGCCGCGCGGACCCCGAAGCCTCGCTCCGTGAAGTTCAGGCCATTGCGCACGGTGCGTCCCACGCCGTCGAACTTGGCCCACTTCACGTGCGACAGGTCCACGCCGCCTTGCAGAATGCAGTCTTCCAGGAGGCGGCCGACGGGATTGTCGGCAAAAGCGCTCACCAGTGCGGTTCGCAGGCCGAAGCAACGGCGCAGGCCGCGCGCGACGTTGTATTCGCCGCCGCCTTCCCACACCTGGAACTGGCGCGTGGTGTGGATGCGTCCTTCGCCGGGGTCCAGGCGCAACATCACTTCACCCAAGGACACCAAGTCCCACCGGCACTCCGACTCTTTCTTGATCTTCATGTTCCTATGCTAGCCTTATTTCACCGGCATCCCTTTGGTAACCGCCTGGATCTTCGCGCTGCTGCTCGCCCAAGACGTCCTGCCGCCGGAAATGCGCCAGCTGGTGAAGATCAAGCAGCGCATGGCGGCAAATCTGAACAACCTGCCGAACTACACCTGCCAGGCCGCGATCGAGCGATTCCGCGATCCCACCAAGACGGGCCAGTGGGAGCGCGTGGACCTCCACCAGGTGGAAGTGGCCCTGGTGGGTGAAGATGAATGGTTCAGCCGCCCGGGCGCCGGGCGATTGGAAACCCGTGACCTGCGGGACTTCATTCCCACAGGCCTGCTGAGCACCGGCGATTATGCCAACCATGCACGGTCGGTATTCATCTCGCAGGCGCCGCGATTCGAATACGCCGGCACGGAACAAGCAGCCGGGCGCGACGCCGTGCGGTTCCGGTACAGCGTCTCCTTGCTCAATAGCGGGTATCGCATCCGCAGCGGTATTCAAGGGGCCGTGGTGGCCTTTCATGGGTCCTTCCTGGCTGATCCGTCCAGCGGTGATCTGCTGCATCTGGATGTAAGCGCAGACGACATCCCTCCCGATGTCGGGATCGCCGAGGCCGTGACCACAGTGGATTACGCCCGCGTCCGTATCGGCACCGCCGACTTCCTGCTTCCCGAGCGCACTGAGTTGACGGTGACCAATCGGCTCGGTCAATCCGAGCGCAACCGCATGACCTTCTCCCAATGCCGTCAGTATGGCGTCGAGTCGGCGGTGAGTTTCGATCCGCCGGAAACGCTGCCGGGCGGGCTGCTCCTGACGCTCGAACTGGATCAGGCGTTCGACGCAGAGGGGCTTCGCGGCGGCTCGCCGATCCTGGCCAAGCTGGTCTCCGAAGTCCGCAGCCAGGAGAAGATCCTGATCCCCGCCGGGGCGACGGTCCGGGGCCGGGTGCTGCAACTCGATCGGCGGCCGGGTCCCGCTGCCACTCTCCGGATGGTCCTGGAGTTCGAGGAAATCGTGGCCGCGGAACACCGTTTCCATTTCACGGCCGTCGTCGAAAGCGTGACGGAACGCCCGCGCGTCCGTGTCGCGCCGGAATCGAATCCCCGGCCGGGAGTACTTTCCCTGATTGTGATACCTCCGTTCCGACTCGGCGGCCTGGTCAGTACGTGGAAGACGCAGTAAGCTAACACCGGCCCTCCCATGAGCCCGCTGAACCGCCGCGAGTGGATTCGCCGCGCTGCCGCACTCGCGACACTCTCCTCGCCTGCCGGTGCCTCCCAACTCAGTGGAGGCCGTCACGACTGCACCATTCTCTACACCAACGACTTTCACAGCGCCTTCCGGCCGGTCCCGGCATTCTGGCTTCCCGGCTCTCCCAACCTGGGCGGCGCCGCCCACTTGGCGACGCTGGTCGAGCGCGAGCGCGCTCTGGCCGGAACCTCGTTCCTGTTCGATTCCGGGGACATGTTTACCGGGACGCTCTCCACCCTCACTCAGGGGGCCGCGCTGATGGACATGATGTCTCTGATGCGCTATGACGCACTGGGCGTGGGCAATCACGAGTTCGATTACGGATGGAAGGTCTTTGACCGAGCCATGCTTCGCGTTCCCTTTCCGGTGCTCTGCTGCAACATCCGGCATCGGGGCAGCGGCCTGCGCTTCACGCGACCCTACACGGTCATCGAGCGGAACGGAGTGCGCTTGGGCGTCATCGGCGTCATGGGCATGAATGCCGCCCGGTTCACGATCATGCCGTCGAAGGTCGCGGAGCTGGAGTTCACCGATCCGGTCGAGGAAACGCGCGCTGCGGTCGCCGAACTCCGCGACACCGTCGACGCGGTTATCGTGCTCGGGCACCAGGGATTGCCAGGGCCGATGCAGTCCGACGCCGAGAATGATCCCGCGGTCCAGCGGCCACTCGACGAAGATCTGCAATTCTGCGCCAGCGTAAAGGGCATCGCTGTCTACATTGCCGCGCATTCGCATCACGGACTGGAGCAGCCCATCGTTCACCCGGAGACCGGCACGATCATCACCCAGACCTACGGTTACGGAACCCGTTTGGGACGAATCCGGCTGGCCATTCGGGACCGCAAAGTGGTGCGGCACGATGTGCGCCTGTTGAAAGTGTGGAGCGACAGAATTCCGCCGCATCGCGGCGTCGCCAACCGGATCGCGCATTTCCGCAATTCCGTCGCCGGCGAGATTGGCGGGCCGCTTGGTCGTGCGGCAGCGCGGTTCACCCGGAAGTACAACCGGGAGTCGACGCTCGGATCGTTCGCCGCGGACGTGATGCGTGAACGGGCCGGGAGCGACGTGGCGCTGACCAACGCCGGCGGACTCCGCGCGGACGTCCCCGCGGGCGAGTTGGACCGCGGCCACGTGCTCGACGCATTCCCATTCGTCAACACCAGCGTTACCGTCGCATTGAGCGGCGGCGATCTGCGCGCGGCGGTGGAGCAAGGCCTGTCCCTGACCGCCGGGATGGTCCAGGTGTCGGGACTCCAGGCGCAGTACGACCTGAAGCGTCCCGTGGGGGCGCGCTTGATCAGCTTGACCGTCGGGGGCGCCCCGGTGGAAAACGACCGCAAGTATCGCGTCACCACCAACAGCTTTGTGGCTGAAGGCGGCGACGGATATGCCTCGCTCAAGCGGGGCGAGCGTATCAAGACGGATCCCCTGCTCAGCGAGGTGATAGCGGATCACATCCGCAAGGCTGGAACGGTCAAGCCGCCGCCGCTGGGTCGGCTGGCCGATATTTCAGGCTCTGAAATCCGCTGAAGAAAACGAGCGCCCGTTTATGGAGTGCGGTGGCTTGCCACCGCATGCGGCGGCGAGCCGCCGCACTCCAAGACCGACCGAGCTTTCTTTGCAGAGGTGATTTCAGATTCAGGACTCTGGGACCACTCCTAGTCCGGGGTAAGATCTTCAACTACGTATGATCACCACCCGGCTCCTACTGGTGCTGCTGCTGGCCACGTCCTTGTGGGCCGAGCGGATCGTGCGTGGAACGGTGATCGATCCTGAGGGCCGGCCGGTGCCTGGGGCGCAAGTGCGCCTGATGGCCGCCAGCGGATTCTCTATGACCGAGGTTCGCGCCGGCCAGGCAGGGGAGTTTGAAATCGCGGTTCCGTCTCGCGGGACGTTTCACCTGCTCGCAGAAAGCCGCGGCTTCACGGGCGTCCTGCACAGAGTCGAACCGGAATCGGCCCAGGCCGTGAGGCTACACCTGGTGCTGTCCCGGCTGCATGGCGCGATCACAGTGACCGCCTCCCGCGGATTGGTGGAACCGTCCGCCGCCGCCGAACCCATGGTCGAGACGCGCGAGCGCGAGGGCTTCGGGGCTCGTCCGCCGGCCACAGTCGGGAATGCTTTCGAGGGCAGTCCGGGGATCTTGGTGCAACAAACGTCTCCGAGCCAGGTCTCGCCGTTCCTGCGCGGTTTGACCGGATACCACGTCCTAAACCTGGTGGACGGCATTCGTTTCAACAACACCACTTTCCGCTCCGGGCCCAACCAATACTTGGCCTTGGTTGATCCGAGCCAGGTGCAACGGGTGGAATCCGCACTTGGACCGTCGAGTTCGCAATACGGCAGCGATTCGCTCGGTGGCACGATCCAGGTGGTCACCCGCGAGGCGGCTTTCGCGGCAGCGGACCGTGTGCAAATCCACGGCGAGTGGAACGGATTCGGGGCCACTGCCGACGCTTCGGCTGGAACGGATGGTCACCTCTCAGTGGGAAACGCCCGGCTTGCCGCACTTCTCGGCTTGAGCGGCCGCAAACACAACGACCTGCGGGGCGGCGACGGCTCCGATTCGCGCCACGTCTTGCGCCGGATGTTTGGTCTCAGTTCATCGCAGGTCGCCGCGTTCACTGGCAACCGCCAGCAGGACACCGGCTTTACCCAATGGGGCGCTAACGCCAAACTCGCCGCCCGGCTCAGTTCGAACCAGCTTCTCAGTTTGTGGTACCAGCACTCCGCACAGGGCCATTCGCGCAATTACAAGGACCTGTGGGGCGGCCTCGGCCGCATGCAGGCAACTTTGGATCCCCAGGCTCTTCACTTTGCTTACCTGCGATACGAACGGATCGGGCTGGGCTGGCTGGATACCTTGAGCGGCACATTCTCGGCCAACGTTCAAGGCGATGGCTCCCGCCGTCAGGGCCTGCGGTCCCAAGACTTGGTGACCACCGACGACAGCCGGGTGAAAGTCTTCGGCTATGCCTTCCAAGCCACCACTCACGTCCAACGGTGGCAGGCGATTGTCTTCGGCGGAGAGCTGTACCAGGAGCGCGTGGCTTCCACCCGCGGCATCCTGAATCCAACCACTGCAGTGACCATCCGCAGCCGGCCTCTTTACCCGGACCAGTCCAAGTACCGCACCGCGGCGCTCTTCGTGCAGGATCGCCT
>CAYPHP010000245.1:0-6219 GCA_964410045.1 uncultured Acidobacteriota bacterium
CTTCGAGTGGATGACCGCCAACTACGACGCCATCGTGGACCGCATCCCGCCGGAGCAGGGTGCGTACCTGGCCCGCTTCGCCGACGGCTGCTCGCTCGAACGCCTGGAAGCCGCGCAACGCTTCTTCGCGTCGGTACGCGAGAAAGAAGCCGCGCGCGGAATTACCGGGACCGAGCGGGAGTTGGCCAAGGTGGCCGACTCCGTGCGGAACTCCGCGAGCCTGCGGGAACGGGAAGGCGCTGTGGTCGCGAACTTCTTGAAGATGAATTAGCCACCGAGGCACCGAGAACACCGAGGTCGAACCAATGAGCAGACATTCATACGCCTTAATACTTCTTCTGAGTGCAACCTTGCTCGCTCAGGATCTTCGCATCGTTCCCCAGCCGCGCAAGGTCGAGGCTGGGCAAGGCAGTTTTGCCCTTCGTGGGACCGTCATCATCGCCGTGGCATCCCGCGACGCGGCGGACCGCTTCGCCGCCGGATTGCTGAAGGAAGAGATCGAATCCGCCACCAAGGCCAAGGCGCGGATCGTTGCCGCGCCTACCGGGCAGATCCTGCTGACCCGTGCAGGCGCGCCCGAAGCCGTGGGTGAAGAAGGCTACCGCATCGAGGCGACGCGGACCGGGGTCCGCGTCTCTGCGCGCACCGCGGCGGGGATTTTCTACGGCGTCCAAACCCTTCGCCAGATGGTCCACAGAACGGGCATCCCCGCGGCCACCGTCACCGACTGGCCGGCCATGCGCTGGCGCGGGTTGCACGATGATCTGAGCCGCGGCCCGGTCCCAACCACCGATTACATCAAGCGCCAGATCCGCACGGTGGCCGAGTACAAGATCAACTTGTACTCCTTCTACATCGAGCACACCTACGCCTACAAGAGCCAGCCTCTGGTCGGCCCGCCCGGCGGCGCGCTGACGGAAGCTGAAGTAAAGGAGTTGGTCGCCTACGCGCGCCGCTATCACGTGGACATTGTTCCCGAGCAGCAGGCCTTCGGCCACTTGCACCACGTCCTGAAGTACGAGAAGTATCGCGACCTGGCCGAGACCGAGCACGGCCATGTGCTGACGCCCGCCAATCCGAAGACCTACGATTTCATCGCCTCACTGTACAAGGAGATTGTTCCGCTCTATCCCGGCCCCTTCCTGCACATCGGCGCCGACGAGACCGCCGAGTTGGGACGAGGACGGACCAAGGAATGGGTCGAGCGCGACGGCGTCGGGCGCACCTACTTCAATCACATCAAGAAGGTCTACGAGCTGCTGGCCCCGTACAAGAAGAAACTGATGTTCTGGGGCGACATCGCACTGAATCATCCGGAGCTGCTGCCGGAACTGCCGCGCGACCTGATCGTGATGAGCTGGACATACAATCCGCGCGACAACTTCGATCGCTGGCTGAAACCATTTCGCGACGCCAGGCTGGACGTGATGGTCTGCCCGGGGGTGAACAACTGGAACCGGATCTTCCCCAATCTGGACCTGGCGATCCCCAACATCCGGGTCTTCACGCGCGACGGCCAGAAGCACGGAGCGATCGGCCAATTCAATACCACCTGGGACGACGACGGTGACGCATTGTTCGGTATGGTTTGGTATCCGGTGCTCTATGGCGCGGCGGCCGCCTGGCAGGAAGGCGACAGTGATCCGGAGCGCTTCCGCAAGGCCTTCGATTGGGCCTTCTTCCGCAGCGACGGCGAAGAATTCTCACAGGCCATCCTGAAGATCAACACCGCGCATACCATGCTGACCCAGAGCGGCGCGGGCGACGCCTCGAACTCGCAGGCCTGGCTAAACCCGTTTCGGGCCGAAGACTGGGCCCGGCTCCAGCGCATGCTTCCGTTCGCCTCGGAGATGCGCATCAATCAGGAGGAGGCCATTGAGCTGATCGAGCGGAATCGCGGCAAGGCCCGGCGCAACGCCGACCTTCTCGACTATCCGCTCTTCGCCGCCCGCCGTTTGGACTTCGTCGGATTGAAGGCGCTATACGCGAAGCAGATTCGCGACCTCTATCAGGAGGCGTACACCAACCAGGAAACACCGGGAGCCGTGCAGCGGTCGCTGGGCCGCATCAGCGGCGCCAACGGATTGGTCCAGGACGGCCGCGACTTTTCCACGGCCCTGGCTGCTGAGTACCAGCGCCTGTGGCTGGCGGAAAACCGACCCTACTGGCTGGGCAACGTCATGGCGCTCTACGACCGCGAGACGCGGATCTGGCTGGACAAGGCCGACGAGTTCCGCGCGCTCAACGCGCAGTTCCGGAACACTCGTTTGCTGCCCGAGCCGAAGAAGCTGGGATTGGATTAAGCCACGGAGTGCACGGAAGGCACGGAACGATTGGACCCGGGTTTTCAATTCGAATGGGACCTTCGAAAGGCCAGCTCCAACCTCGTGAAACACGGGGTCGCCTTCAACGAAGCACTCACGGTCTTCTACGACCCGTTGGCGCGCATCTTCGAGGACACCGACCAATCGGTGGAAGAACCGAGAGAGTTGATCATCGGGCATTCAGCGGGGTACCAGTTGCTCGTGGTATCCTTTACAGAACGGCAGGGAGGGATCCGCATCATTAGCGCCCGGCATGCAACGAGACTCGAGCGTCAAGACTATGAAGAAAACCAATAGCAGGACTTCGACGAGAAGGGATATGCGTCCTGAGTACCGGTTCGACTACGGAAAGGCCCGTCCCAACCGCTTCGCCTCCGGGCTCCGCCGAAGCGTTGTGGCGGTGGTACTGGAACCCGACGTCGCCTCCGTATTCGACACCTCGGAGTCTGTGAACGCACTGCTGCGGTCGGTGATCGCAGCGCTTCCCCCCAAGCGTCGGACTTCCCCTCGAGGAGTCGCTAAGAAGGCCGGTTAACGCAACACCAGCATGGCCCGACTCGTTCCGTGACCTTCCGTGCCCTCCGTGGCCGATACTGGGCCGGAGTGAAAAGGTTCACGGCCGCGGCGGCTTCGCGCTGCCGGGATCGGCTTCCTCGTGATGAGCTTGTTCCTTCTTCAAGATGATTTCCACCTTGCGGTCCGGCTGTAGCAGACCCTGCAAGTGCAGCAGGCCCGCGCCGGCCACATCGCCGCCGCTGTAGGGCTTCACGGTTTCGCCCATCGCTTTGAGGCGCCGCCGTTGGCGCCATCCCTCCAGCATCACCAACAGAGGCACAACGACGATCACGACTAGAACGAGAATGCCGGGTAGTGGGCTACTTTGAATCTTGGTCCTCCTGCGCAACCTCTGCCGAGTAAACACAAAAGACAATCTGAGCGCCAAGGCGAATGGACTCCTTGAGTACTTCGCCATCTAGAACGAAGACCGAATTACAATTGCTGATTCCGGCCCGGATGCCGATTGAGAAATCACGAACCTCCGCGCTGCTCCATAACTTCCTGGCCTGGGGAGTGAGCCGCTTCAGAAGTTTGACGTAACCGAGAATACCCTGCCGTATGTCCTTTGGATATTGAGTTAACTCAAAGTAGGCCCGACACATTCCCCGCTCCGGTCCCAGATACATGACCTCGACGCGCTTCCCAAGGGCTGCGGCAAGAGGAGCTAGATCGTGTTTCGACTTAACTAACAGGTCTACGTTCAGGAACTTCGCGTCGCCCGACGATCGTCTCAGTCTCATCGCAACATAATATAATCATCTCGCCGCGAGGCCTACCCTTGACACGGCAAAGTGGCTCACTACCGAATGCCGACCGGGTTCATATCAGGCGACGACTTCAGTATACTGGGACATGGACAAGATCGCGGTGCTCGACTGCGGCGGGCAGTACACGCACCTGATTGCCCGCAAGGTCCGCGAACTGGGCGTCTATAGCGAGATCCTGCCTGCCGAAACCGCCGCCGAAAAACTCTCCGCATACAAAGGCGTGATCCTCTCTGGCGGACCTTCCAGCGTCTACGACGCGGGCAGTCCGCAAGTAGATCCCAAGCTGTTCGACACCGGCGTGCCGGTCCTCGGCATCTGCTACGGCCATCAACTGATCGCGCATACGCTGCGGGGCAAGGTCTCGCCCAGCGACCATCGCGAGTTCGGCATGACCACGCTGAATGTTTCAGACTCCTCGACGCTCCTGCGGGGCATGGACGCGCGCGAGCCGGTCTGGATGTCGCATGGCGACCTGGTGCATGAGCCGCCCGCCGGTTTTCAGGTGATGGCTTCGACGCCTACCTGCAAAGTCGCGGCAATGGGCGACCCGGCGCGCCGGATCTACGGCGTGCAGTTTCACGTGGAAGTCACGCACACCCGGAAGGGCCGTGAAGTGCTCGCCAACTTCTTGACCCAGGTCTGCCGCTGCGCCGGCGATTGGACCGCCGGGGACCGCGTCCCGCAACTCGAAGAGCAGGTACGCCAGGCCGTCGGCGCTCGGCGCGTCTTTTTCTTCGTCAGCGGCGGCGTGGATTCCACGGTCGCGTTTACGCTCTGCGTCCGCGCGCTCACACCGGGTCAGGTGCATGGCGCGTACATTGATACTGGATTCATGCGCCAGAACGAAAGCGCGGAAATCTCGACGGCGTTCGGCGCGCTCGGCTACGACGTGGAAATCGTGGATGCGCGCGCACGCTTTGCAGCAGCCTTGGCCGGAGTGGTGGATCCAGAGGAGAAACGCCGCCGCATCGGCGAGATGTTCATCACCGTTCAGGACGAGGCCATCAGCCGCATGGGTTGGACCGGCGATTGGATGCTCGGCCAGGGCACGATTTATCCCGACACCATCGAGTCGGGAGGCACGGCCGGCGCCGCGAAAATCAAGACGCATCAC
The DNA here is from genome assembly GCA_964410045.1 of uncultured Acidobacteriota bacterium. Lineage (GTDB taxonomy): Bacteria > Acidobacteriota > Terriglobia > JAJPHL01 > JAJPHL01 > CAYPHP01. Next base: position 4,764 of record CAYPHP010000245.1, read on the forward strand.
AATCGCGTGGGACGCGTCGAGGAGATGATCCGAGCCGGGCGCGTGGTTGAGCCAATCTCCGAACTATACAAAGACGAAGTCCGCCTGGTCGCCCGCCGGCTCGACTTACCCGCCGTGCTCATCGATCGCCATCCATTCCCTGGACCCGGGCTGGCCATCCGCTGCCTGTGCAGCGACCACGACGAGCCATGTAAGCCGCTGGCGACGAATGGACATGGATATTCCGGCGTGCTCTTACCGCTGCGTTCCGTGGGTGTGCAAGGTGACTTCCGCACCTACGCGCATCCCACGCTGCTGTGGGGCGGCGACCGTTCCCACGAACACCTGGCGCAGACCTCCACGTCGATCACCAACGCTTCGCGCAGCACCAATCGCGTGACTTATCTGCTGGATTGCCGCGTTCCCGTCGCGGAACGACACTGGCGGGTGCATCCCGCGCAACTCACCGCCGAACGGATCGCCGCGCTGCAGGAAGCTGACGCCCGCGTACGCGCTTGGCTGAAGGAAGAACATCTGGAGGGCGCGGTCTGGCAGTTACCGGTGGTCATGCTGCCGTTAGCCGCGAGCCGGGGGGAGAGCATCGTGTTGCGCCCCGTGGAATCAGTGGACGGCATGACCGCCCAATACGCGCATCTGGATTTCGCCGCACTGGCCCGCTTGACCCCGCGCTTGCTCGACCTGCCCGGCATCGAAGCCGTGCTGCTGGACATTTCCAACAAGCCCCCCGCAACGATCGAGTGGGAGTAAGTGTTATTTCTTGCGAATGGCCAACTGGCCGCGGCGCGTGAAGTCGATTGATTCGGCCAGGATGCGCGCCGATTCCTGCGGAGCGTGGAAGCCGGTTGAGTTTTCTGCTTCCACGAAGTCGAGCAGGAATTGGGCCTTGCGCTGGAAGTCGCGCGCCGCGGCCAGTTCGGCGTCACTCTTCCCGGCCGCGCGCGACGCCTTGATGTCTTCGATCAGGCTGGTCAGAGCATCCATGGCCAGGTTGCGCAGTCTATGGGTGCGGTCCTGGATGGTTTCGACGCGCGCCTTCAACTCCTCTTCAGGCCACTTGTGACAGGTCTGGCAGGACCGGTTCAGGCTCAGCAGCGGACTCCGCACGTGATGGTCGCTGATCTTCAGCGCGCCTTCGCGCTTGTAAGGCATATGGCAGTCGGCGCAAGTCACACCGGACCGCGCGTGAATCCCCTGGTTCCACAACTCGAACTCCGGATGCTGGGCTTTCAGGACCGGCGCGCCGCTCTCGGCGTGGACCCAGTCCTTGAAGCCGGTCTCATCGTAATAGGCCAGGATATTCTCCACCTTCAGACCCTTGTGCCAGGGATAGACCAGGCGCTTCTCCGGGCCCTTAAAGTAATACTCAACGTGGCACTGGCCGCAGACGAAAGCGCGCATCTCCTGCCGTGTGGCTGATTTGTTCACGTCGAAATCGGGCACGCCTTGGGCGGCCTTC
>CAYPHP010000246.1:0-6211 GCA_964410045.1 uncultured Acidobacteriota bacterium
GCAAGCGCGGCGCGCCGCTCGACTTCATCGCCTTCCACGCCAAGGGATCGCCGCGGGTGATCGAGGGCCGCGTCCGCATGGGCCTGGGCAGGCACTTGCTGAACGTCCAGCGCGGCATGGAGTTGGTAAATGAGTTTCCGGAGTTTCGCGCGCTCCCGATTGTGCTGACGGAGTCCGACCCTGAAGGATGCGCGGCCTGCTCGGCGCGCGAGTATCCTCACAACGCGTATCGCAACGGCGCCCTCTATGCCAGCTACACCGCAGTGCACTTGGCCAGCGTGATCCGGTTGGCGGACCGCTACAAATCGAATCTTGAGGGGATGCTCACCTGGGCCTTTGAGTTCGAAGGCCAGCCCTACTTCGACGGACTGCGGACGCTGGCCACCAACGGAATCAGCAAGCCCGTCCTGAACCTGTTCCGTATGGCTGGCTTGATGCGAGGCGATCGCGTGAAGGTCTCGAGCAGCGGGGCCGTAGGCCTGGACGCGATCCTGCAATCTGGCGTGCGCGGAGCACCGGATATCGACGGCATCGCTACCCGCTCGGAACGCGAGATGTCGGTGCAGCTGTGGAACTACCACGACGACGACCTGCCGGCGTCCGCTGCGCCGGTGCGCCTGACTCTTGGCGGCCTGCCCGCTTCGGCGTCACGGGTGCTCGTCGAGCATTACCGCATCGACGACGAACACAGCAACGCTTACACCGAGTGGAAACGCATGGGATCACCGGCCCAGCCGACTCCCGAGCAATACGCCCGCCTGGAAGCCTCCGGACAGTTGCAGTTACTGGGCTCGCCCGAATGGACGGCGGTGAAGGAAGGGATGCTACAACTGGAATTCACGCTGCCCCGGCAGGCAGTATCGCTGGTGCGGGTCAGCGGGTTCTGAGACGCTATCGCTTGGCGGCAACCTTCACCGTGGCCGGGCCGGTCGACTCCCGCACCACAAACTCCGGATCGATGGCGATCTCGCGGTCGACGGGCGATTCGTCCCCTTGAGGAATCAAGCGCTGGCAGATGATGTGTCCGATGCGGTCGCGGGGAATGTGCACGGTGGTCAGGGCCGGATCGCAAAACTCGGAAAGCTTGATGTTGTCGAAGCCGGTGACCGAAACGTCCTGGGGCACGCGCAGGCCGCGCTCGCGAAGTTCCCGTAGCGAGCCGACCGCCATCACGTCGTTCACGCAGACAATGGCCGTGGGCCGGTAACCAGTGGCCAGCAGCGCGCGGGTGGCCTGGCGCCCGCCTTCCAGCGTGTCGGAATCCAGGGCCGTGCGAACCTCCACGCCCGTCCGGTACTGCGCCACGATGTCCAGGACCGTCTTCATGCGCTCGTTGATCGGGCCGAGCATCGCGTGATGTCCCACGAAACCCAGCTTGCGATGTCCCATGCCGTGCAGATACTGCATCACCTTTTCGACGCCGCGCCGGTAGTTCACGCGGATGTTGGTGATGTTGCGGCGCGGGGAGCCCACGTCGTAGAAGACCACAGGGATGGTGCTGGCCGTCAGTTCCTCGATCAGGGCAGGGTCCATCTCCGAGACGATGGCCGCCAGGCCGGCCACCCGCCGCCCGATCATCAGCCGGATGCTGGCGACGAGCTGCTCAGACCGGTAATCGGTATTGGCCACCACTACTTCGTAGCCGCGGGCGTGCGCGTCGGACTCGACAGTATGGTAGATGTCGAAGAAGAACGGGTTCTCCATATTGGAGACAATCACCCCGATGGTCTTGCTCTTGCCGCCGGCCAGCGTCCGGGCGTGCAGGTTGGGGTGATAACGTAACTCCTCGATGGCCTTGAGAACTTTGGCCCGCGTCTTGCCCTTCACCAGTTGCTGATTGTTGAGGACCCGTGAGACGGTAGCGGTGGAGACGCCCGCACGCTTTGCGACTTGCTCGAGCTTCATTGCAATTCCTATTGTAAGCGCTATCGCTGTTTTTTCAAGGTTCTTTCAGTGGCGGTCGACGCATCTGGGCGTCGCTCAGGCCGCCGCGTTTCATCAACTTCTCAATCTCCGTGATCTCCACGGGCACGAACGCGGAGAGATTCTCGTATCCGCTTTCGGTGATCAGGATCACGTCCTCCAGCCGGATGCCGATGTGCTCGTCGGGAATCTGCATGGCCGGCTCGATGGTGAATAGCAGGCCGGGTTCCAGAGTTGGCGTGGGGTTGCGCACGTCGTGCACTTCCATGCCCACGGTGTGGCCCAGGCTGTTGGCCCGGCTGGTCCGGTAGCGCTCCACGAACTGGTTGGCGGCTTCCTTGATCTTGGGGTCGGTGAATGGGAAGGCGGCCAGGACTGCGTCCATCTTTTTGACGGCGTCCTTGATAATCTCTGCTGCAGTGGCGTGTACGCGGATGGAGGTCATCAGTGCCCGGTACAGCTTCAGGTAGATCCCGTAGAACTCGCGCTGGCGGGCTGTGAACTTACCGTTCGCGGGAAACACCCGGGTGACGTCAGAGGTGTAGTTCTTGTAGTCCGGGGCATAGTCGAACTGGACCAGGTCGCCGTCCTCGAGCCGGGCGGTGTTCTTGTGGTAGTGGGAATAGAAGGTGTTCTTGCCGGTGGCGATCAGGGCGAAGTACGCGGGTCCGTAGGCGCCGTTCTTCTTGAAGACATACTCCGCGGCGGCTTGCAGTTCGTACTCGAACATTCCGGGCCGGGCGTCGCGCATCGCCTCCATAATTCCCAGGCCTGTGATGCGGGTGGCCTCGCGAATGATAGCGATCTCGCGCGGGCTCTTGGTTCCCCGTAAGAAGTCCAGAATCGGATCGAGATCCTTGATTTCGGACACCGGGGACGCGGCCTTCAGCTTTTCGCGGAAGGCCTCCTCGCGCGTGCCGCGGCCGTCCCAGGGATCGTTCCTGGTGGCGCGGGCCAAGGCCACCGGATCCCCGGCAGATGCCGAACCCAGCACTTCAGGACGAAACGGCGTGTAGATGGTCTGGCCGTCAGCGGCGACGCGGAACTCGTCGCGCGGAAGGACGGCTTCGATCCCCGTGGCCTTCACCGCTTCGCCGCCGGGAAACAGTCCGGGGCCGTACATGCGTAGTTCGCGGCGCTCATTGCGCGGCTGAAGAAACAGCGTGGAGCGCTTGCTGCGGCCGTCGACTACCAGAATGGCTCGCGGTTCCACCACGCCGGTCAGATAGAAGAACTGGTTGCTCTGGCGCAGCGGCTGCTCTCCGGGACGCTCGGTGGTGCCTTGAAGTATCGCCACTGCGTCGCCGATCTTCTCCATGACCTTGGCGCGCCGCGCCGCGTACTCCTCGGGCGGGAAGACGTTGGTGAACACGGGCTGGGCCAGCAGGGGGCAGGCCAGCAAAGTCAGCAAGAGAAGGTGCAGTCGCATGTAAGCGATTGCATTATAATCCGTCTATCGGGAGGCAATCATGAAACTCGTGTTCCGCTCTTCGGTCATCGCTGCTCTGCTCTTCTTGTCCATTGCTTACGGCCAAAGTGATCTCACCGGCTTCTGGCTCTTTCGCGTGCCTCGAGGCGACGGCACATTTGCGGAATCGTTCTTCGACCTTAAGCAGGAAGGCGAGCAGATCACCGGCCAGGTTGTCCAAGGACAGCGGCGGACTCCGCTCACGGAGGGTACGCTCAAAGACGGTAAGCTGCGCTTCGTGGTGACTTTCGGAAATCCGCCGAACACGCGGCAGGTGGTTTACGACGGCGTGGTAGAGGGCTCCAAGATCAGCCTCACGACCCGCCCGCCCGGTCGCGATCCCGTCACGGGGACCCTGGAACGAAGCAAGCCGGAAGCCGCGCTGCCGCCGGCGCGCTTGGCTCTACCCGAACTGCACGACGTGCCCGACAACGGTCTGGTGCGCACCCCGCCGATGGGTTGGAACAGTTGGAACAAGTTCGCCGGACGCGTCACGGCGGAGGACGTAAAGGGCATGGCCGACGCCATGGTCTCCAGCGGCATGAGCAAGGTGGGCTATGTCTACGTGAACATTGACGACACTTGGGAAGGGCAGGGCCGCGACGCCAACGGGAACATGACCACCAACAGCAAGTTTCCGGACATGAAAGGGCTGGCCGACTACGTACACTCGAAGGGGTTGAAGATCGGAATCTACTCGGGGCCGGGACCGAAGACCTGCGCCGGCTACGAGGGCAGCTATGGTCACGAGGAGCAGGACGCCAAGCAGTGGGCCGCCTGGGGAATCGACTACCTGAAGTACGACTGGTGCAGTGCCGGGCAGATCTACAAGGACGAAGAGATGCAGGCGGTCTACCAGAAGATGGGTGATGCGTTGCGCAAGACCGGTCGGCCCATTGTCTACAGCCTGTGCCAGTATGGGCGCGCGGAAGTTTGGAAGTGGGGCGCCAAGGTGGGCGGCAACCTGTGGCGGACAACCGGCGACATCGCCGACCGCTGGAATTCCCTGGACCGCATTGGATTCGGCACGGCCGTGCCCGGCCGGCTCACCCAGCTCGACATTGCGGCGTCCATGAAGCCCGGCCAGTTCAACGATCCGGACATGCTGGAGGTCGGCAACGGCGGGATGACCAACGACGAGTACAAGCTGCACATGAGCCTGTGGTCGATGCTGGCCGCGCCGCTGCTCGCGGGCAACGACCTGCGGACCATGACGGAAGAGACCAAGGCCATCCTGATGAACACCGAGGTCATCGCCATTGATCAGGACAAGGCGGTAAAGCCGCCGCGGAAGATCTCCGAGGATGGAACCTCCATCGTGCTCGCCCGGCCTTTGGCCGACGGCTCCATGGCGGTAGGCCTGTTCAATCGTGGCGAGGCGGCTGCGGAGATCAGCGTGAAGTGGGACGCCATCGGGATGAAGGTGAAGAAATCGCGCGACCTCTGGCTTCACCAGGACCTGAAAGTGTCCGGCGACGGCTACTCGGCCACCGTGCCTCGTCACGGAGTCGTGCTGCTCAAGGTCACGGCGAATTGAATTGCGTTATGCTCGTGAAATGAAGCTCTTTCGTCTTGTTGCCTCGATCCTCCTGGCGGGCCTCTGCGCCGCAGCCGACCTGACCGGAAACTGGCTGGTGGCAATCCCCAACGCCGATGGCACCTCCCGCAAGACCTACCTGAATCTGAAGTACGACGGGGCGCGGATCACCGGCACCATCCGCGTCACCCAGTTTTTCTACACGATCGCGGAAAGCACCGGCGGGCCGGACGGATTCACCGTCATTGCCACAATGCCTTCCGGGAACAACATCCGCCGGGTGACCTACGAGGGGAAGTTGGCCGGTGACGAGCTAAGGGTCGCAACTCGGCGCAACCAAACCGCGCCCTTGGTGGAAATGACCGCCCGGCGCGCTCCCGACGGTGAGGGCGCCCTTCCGGCGTACATCGCGCCGCCGGCTCTGCGTCCGGTCCGCGACAACGGCCTGGTGCGTACTCCGCCGATGGGCTGGAACAGTTGGAACAAGTTCGCTGGCCGCATCACCGCCGAGGACGTCAAGGGCATGGCTGACGCGATGGTCTCCAGTGGCATGAGCAAGGTGGGCTACGTCTACATCAACATTGACGACACCTGGGAAGGCGGCCGCGACGCTCAGGGCAATATCACCACCAACAAGAAGTTTCCGGACATGAAGGCACTGGCCGACTACGTTCACAGCAAGGGCTTGAAGATCGGCATCTACTCCTCGCCCGGTCCCGACACTTGCGCCGGTTACGAGGGCAGCTACGGTCACGAAGAGCAGGACGCACGCACCTGGGCCGCCTGGGGCATCGACTATCTCAAGTACGACTGGTGCGGCGCGGGGACCATCTACAAGGACACCGAAATGCAGGCGGTCTATCAGAAGATGGGTGAGGCGCTGCTGAAGACCGGCCGGCCCATTGTCTACAGCTTGTGCCAGTACGGTCGCGCGGAAGTCTGGAAATGGGGTCCGCAGGTGGGCGGCAACTTGTGGCGGACCACAGGCGACATCGCCGACCGCTGGGACTCCATGGACCGCATCGGATTCGGCGCTGCGCCGCCGGGCCTGGTCCGTCAAATCGACATCGCTTCGTATTCCACGCCCGGCCACTTCAACGATCCCGACATGCTGGAGATCGGCAACGGCGGGATGACCAACGACGAGTACAAGCTGCACATGAGCTTGTGGTCGCTGCTGGCGGCGCCGCTGCTGGCTGGCAACGATCTGCGCACCATGACCGAGGAAACCAAGGCCATCCTGATGAACACCGAGGTCATCGCCATTGATCAGGACAAGGCGG
>CAYPHP010000247.1:0-6205 GCA_964410045.1 uncultured Acidobacteriota bacterium
ATTGTGCTATGAACAATGGACGGCTCCTTACCGATGTTCTCAAGGATATCGATCTCACCACAGTTGGGCCAGCGAACCGTCCGGATGTCCGTACCCATTGCCCAGAAGGCCGGCCAGATGCCTTGGCCGAACGGGATCTTGATTCGCGCCTCCACCTTGCCGTACTGGAAGTCGAATTTGCCAAGCGTCTTGATCCTGGCCGACGCATACGCCCCCTCCGAGTTGCGAAGGACCTGAATCACCAGGTTTCCCCTGCCGTCCAGGTGGGCATTGTCGGCGTCCTTGGTGTAGGTCTGAAGTTCCCGGTTGCCCCATCCTCCGGCGCCAAGATCATAGACCCACTTGGCCGGGTCGGGCGCTGAACCCGAGGGACCATTGAACTCGTCACTCCATTTCAGGCGCCAGGTCGGCTGCGCGAAGGCCATCGACGAGAGCAGCAGTCCAAAGAACAAGAATCGACGCATTTGCCGCGATTCTGTCACGGGTCCACATCCCGTTCAAGGGTGGCCCTTCCCTTGCAAAACAGTTAAGCGGGAGCACCACCCGAGGCGTCGTGCCTGTGACCTATCTCATTGCCGGTCAATGGGTTGAGCCAGAATGGCAGGGCCACGCGCAGGTGTCGTCGATAGCGTCAACTCCCCCACCCAAACCCAAGGAGAGCGTCAAATGAAACGCCAGACCAAAGGACCATTCCTCAACTCGGACGAGCTACGCCATGCCGCCAAGGAGATGCGGGCGGTGACCCTGACCAGCATCTTCGCCGCCGGTTCCGGACACCCCGGAGGCAGCTTTTCGATCATGGATCTGGCCGCGACGCTCTATCTAAGAGAGCTGGTGCACGATCCCAAGAACCCGGACTGGCCGGAGCGCGACCGCGTCTTCTGGTCCGCCGGACACAAGGCTCCGGCGCTGTATGCCTCGTTGGGCCGGGCCGGATACTTCCCTCTTGACGATATGTGCCTCTTGCGGCAGCTCGGGTCGCGTTTCGAGGGCCATCCCAATCGCTTGAAGGTTCCCGGCGTGGAAATCTCCAGCGGATCGTTGGGACAAGGATTGGGAGTAGCGGTCGGCGCGGCGCTGGCCGCCCGGCTCCACGGAAGCGATCACCGCGTTTACTGCATCATGGGCGACGGCGAGCAGCAGGAAGGCAGCATTTGGGAAGCGGTGATGGCGGCCAGCCACTACCGGCTCGACAACCTGTGCGCCATCGTGGACAAAAACCTGCTGCAGATTGACGGGTGGGTGAGCGAAGTGATGACTGTGGATCCGCTGATCCAGAAATACCATGCGTTCAATTGGAACGTCCTGGAGATCAACGGCCACGATGTGCCGGCGATTATTGAAGCTTACGAGCACGCCGAGCGGGCCAAGGGCCGGCCCACGGTGATCATCGCCCACACCATCAAGGGCAAGGGCGTTTCCTTCATGGAGAACCAGGCCGGATGGCACGGCATCGCGCCCAACAAGGAGCAGTTCGAAAAAGCGATTCCGGAATTACTCAATCCGCATTGCGACCGTGCCCGTGTGGATCGCCTGATCGCGCGGGCTCAGGCCTACAGCGTTAAGATCGGCCGCGAGAGCCGCGCCGCGATCCCGGAGTTCATTCACGACTATTGGTGGAACGCCGGGGAAACCATGAAGGTGGACATGGACCCCACGCGGATGGGCTTCGGGCGCGGACTGCAGCAGGCCGGCGAGGATCCGCGCGTCTGCACCGTGCACGCCGACATTTCCGGATCCATCCGCATCGTGGGCTTTGAAGAGAAGAATCCCGAGCGCAAGAAGCGGGTCTTTTCCGTGGGCATTGCCGAGCAGAACATGATGGAAGTGGCCGCCGGGCTGGCCAAGGAAGGCTTCATCCCGGTGACCGGAACCTACGGCGTGTTTGCTTCCGGACGCTGCTGGGACCAGATCCGCACCACAATCTGCTACAACAATCTTCCGGTAAAGATCGCCGGAGCGCACGGCGGCGTTTCCGTCGGCGCCGACGGGGCCACCCATCAGTCGCTGGAAGAAATCAACCTGATGGCCATCCTGCCCAACATGCACCTGGAAGTGCCCTGCGACGCGGTGGAAACCGAGCGGGCCACCCTGCACAACCTGCTGCATGTGGCGGGACCTTCTTACATCCGGTACGCGCGCGAAGCCACGCCCGTCGTCACCACGCCGCAGACTCCCTACGTCTTCGGCAAGGCCAACGTGATCCGCTTCCGGGGCGAGCGGCCCCGCTTCATCGACGCCTTCGAGCAGATGCTGGCGTCCAGTTACCACGACGAGAAGGAAGACGCGTCGATCATCGCCTGCGGTCCGATGATTCCGGAGGCCATGCGCGCCGCCTGGCTGCTCAAGGTGGAATGCGGCATCGAGGTTCGAGTGGTGAACGTCCACACGCTAAAGCCGCTGGATGTGGAAGCGATTGCGCGTGCCGCGGTCGAGACCCGCTTGGTGGTCACCGCCGAGGAACATCAACTCGGCGGGTTCGGCAACCTCATCTCCGGGGCGATCCTTCGGAATCGCGAGCAATTCGCTGCTCCGCTGTTGCTGGACATGGTCGGCGTGGACGATCGCTTCGGCGTCTCCGGTAAGCCTTGGGAGCTGGTCCAGTCGTTTGGACTCACCGCCGAGCATATCGACCGCAAAGTGATGGGGCTGCTCGAGCGCAAGGTGGAAATGCTCCGACAGGTAGCCTAGTGTTGCGTTAGAGAAGACCGCGAAGACCGGCTCCTTCGGGCTCGGTGCCCTCGGTGACCCGGTGGCCGTGAACTCTGGGCCCGTCGTTTGACATCTCTGAACCGTAATGCTAGCGTGCAGGCTCGATCCCAAGGAGAAATGATGAGGGGCACGCTAGTACTGGCAGTTGGCCTGGCGACTGCAAGCGCAGTCGCTTTTGGCGAAGCAAGAGTCTCTGCCCTCAGGCCGCCACTGGCCTTTGAGGCGAATCAAGGCCAGGCTGATCGCGCGGTCCAGTATCTTGCGCGGACGCGCGGCTACACCCTGCTGCTCACCGGCAACGAGGCGATGCTGGCACTTCGTCCGGCCGCGTCCGCCGCGCGCACCTTGTTGCGGATGAAGCTCATCGGTGCGGCGCCGGAACCGGCCACACGAGGCCGCGACGAACTGCCCGGCCGCAGCAACTACCTGATCGGCGGCGATCGCTCCCGCTGGCGCACGGGCGTCCGCCAGTTCGCCAAGGTGGAGTATCGCGACGTCTACCCCGGCATTGATCTGGTCTACTACGGCGACGACGGCCAACTGGAATATGACTTCATCGTGGCCCCCGGAGCCGATCCGCGCGCAATTCAACTCGACGTTCGCGGCGCGGACAAGATGGAGTTGGACGCCGCCGGCGACCTGGTGCTTGTCGCGGCCGGACGGGAAGTCCGCATGCGCAAGCCGGTCATCTATCAGGAGCGCGACGGGACCCGCGAGTCGGTCTCCGGCGGATTTGTGCGCCGGGGAAAACATCGCATCGCTTTCCAGGTAGCGGGTTACGATCGCTCGCGGCCGCTGGTGATTGACCCCACCGTTGGATTCGTGAGCTATCTGGGCGGGAACGGCCGCGACAGCATCTCCGACTTGGCAGTAGACTCTGCGGGCAATATCTACATTGGCGGATCCACCGATTCAACCAACTTCCCGACCAGCACGGGCGCGTTTCGCACCACCTCCGGCGGCGGCACCGACGCTTTTGTGACCAAGATCGCCGCCGACGGCAAGACAGTGATCTATTCCACGTTCCTGGGTGGCAGCGGATCGGACTTTGGCGGACCCATCGCCGTTGCCAGCGATGGAAGCGTCGCCTTCTCGGGCTTCACCAACTCCACCAATTTCCCCACCGCCAACGCGCATCAAGCGGTATTCGGCGGGGGGAATGACGCCTTTCTGGCACGGCTGAACCCGGCCGGATCGGCGCTGACTTTCTCCACCTACCTGGGAGGCTCCGGTACCGACATCGGTAGCGCTTTGGCGCTCGGTAGCGACGGCAGCGCCTACCTGCTGGGCAGCACCAGCTCAACGAACTTCCCCACCAGGACTCCCTTTCAGACCTCCGGTTTCGGTTTCGTCAGCAAATTCAGCGCTACTGGAACTCTTACCTACTCCAGCTTCCTGGGTGGAAGTGGTGGAAATCCCGGGGCCATCGCCGTGGATGCGCAAGGCAACGCCTACGTCGCGGGAAGCGCCTTTGGCGCAAACTTCCCGGTGACCACCGGGGCCTACCAGACCACGTTACGCGGCACAACGGATGCCTTCGTGGCGAAGATCAACCCAGCAGGTTCGGCGTTGCTCCTGTTCACGCTCCTGGGAGGGACCGCTGGTGAGAATGGCCGCGGTGTTGCCGTTGACTCGGCCGGCAACATTTTCATCGCCGGTCATACCACCTCTACGAATTTCCCCACGCTGAATCCTTTCCAAGCTACGCACAAGGGGCAAGAAGACGGGTTCCTCACTGTTTTGAATCCGACGGGCAGCGCGCTGGTTGCTTCCACCTATTACGGCGGCAGCGGTAATGACATCATCACCAACTTGAGGACCGCCAGTTCGGGCGGTGGTGTGTTGCTGGCTGGAGGCACCACCGCGACTCTCCCCGGAGCGACAGGTACGCCCCCGGGCGGTTCAAAGGACGTCGGGCTGGTGAAGATCGATGACTTCTTCACCGCTGGAGCCGGCCGCGTTACGGTTCTTCTTTCCGGCTCCACGAACTCGCCGGACCTGCCCCTGAAGAACCCGGTGCAAGCCACTCCCGGCGGAGGGACCTGTGGAACAGTGGCATGCGGCGATATGTTCATCGCGGTCTTTGATGTGACCGGTACAATCACCGCGGCCGATCCCAGCTTGGTCTCTCCTGCCGCTGCCGGCCCAACCGCCGACGGCGGGTTTACGCAGGGCAATGCTTCCTTGTTCGGTGGCGTCGGCGACGAAGAAACGCCGGTGAAAGGCTGGCCACTGCTGTACAGTGGCGCGGACTTGCAGGTGACCAAGGAAGCCGACTTTGACAACCGCGCCCTCCGTGGCGATCCTCTTAACCCGGAGTATTTCAGGGCTCTTGTCTTTACAATTAAGGTCACCAACAACGGGCCGGAAGACGCATCTGCCGTCACGCTCCGTGACACGCTCCCAACCACGGGGTTGTCACGGCTAGTGTTTTCCCCACCGTCTCAGGGGATCTGCTCACTCACGAACAACTTGTTCACCTGCACTCTGGGAGCCCTGCCAGCGGGCAAGTCGGTTACCCTCACGGTCACCGGGGAGATCGCCGGAACCGGCACTTTGGTCAACCGCGCGGAGGTCAGCACCATCACGCAGGATCCGAGTTCGGCGAACAATGTCGCCACGACCACGACAACGCTGCGTGCGGTGGACATGAGCGTCTCGATGTCTGGGACCCCGTCGCGGTTGGCTCGGGGAGAAGACTTGACGCTGACCGCAATCGTCAGGAACAACGGCCCTGACACCGCGACCCAGGTGACATTGGATAACGCCATGGGGTTTTCGGTCCTCGCAATCAAGTCGGCTCAAGCAAGCCAGGGGACCTGTAACTGGCTTTTAGACACTGTCTCTTGCGACTTGGGGTCACTAGCCTCTAGCGCACAAGCCACAGTGACGATCGTTCGGACTTTTCGCGCAAACGACCCCAGTACACCCCAGTTTTTCGGGAACTTTGCGAACGTGTATTCGGCGGACTTCGACGCGGTCTTAGCCAACAACCGGGCGCAGGTCGACACGTTGGTTAAACGACCGCCCAGCATCACCAGCGTTTCGCCCACCAGCGGCGCCGCAGGCCAGACGGTGACCGTCTCGGGAAGCGCGATTTCCTCCTCGGGGCTGATGACACCGCAGTCTCGCCGGCCGCAGGCGAATGCGGTCCTCGACGCACTGGTGAAGTTCAACGGCAAAGTTGCGGCGGTCCTGACCAACACCGGAACGCAGCTAACGACGGTGGTGCCCTCGGGGGCTACCAGCGGCCCGATTACGGTTACTACGATTGACGGTACGGCTAACAGTGCGACCAGTTTCACGGTCACGTCGGGAACGGCGCCCGCAAACTTGCCGGTGATCAGCGAGGGCGGCGTGGTAGACGCTGCGAGTTTCACCACGCGGTTGGCCCCCGGCGGGCTTGCTTCGGTCTTTGGCGTCCGGCTGGCTACCTCTCAAGCTGCCGCGACTGCGGTGCCCCTGCCAATCACGCTGGGGGGTGGGACGCTGC
>CAYPHP010000248.1:0-2881 GCA_964410045.1 uncultured Acidobacteriota bacterium
GACGCCCCTTGGCGGATTCCTCCCACGCGGCCGCAACCCATCCGCGGCGCTCCATCGTGTAAAGCACGGGGTAAAGGGACGCCACGTCGAAGCTCACCACTCCGCCGGTCTGTTGGGTGATGCGCTTGGCGATCTCGTAGCCGTGCAGCGGGGCTTCGGCCAGCACCGCCAGGACCGCCAACTCCGCGCTACCGCGCTTGACCTGGGACGACACTTTATGATCATTGCCCATATATAGGGATCTTATATATGAGAGACCCAAACCCTGTCAAGCGGAATCTCGTTCCGCCTTGACTGACCCGCACCCCTCGCCTAAGATCATCTATCCCGGTGATTGGACAGACCGTTTCACATTACAGGATCCTCGAGAAGCTCGGCGGCGGTGGGATGGGTGTGGTGTACAAGGCCGAAGACACCAAGCTCGGCCGGTCGGTAGCCCTGAAGTTTTTGCCCACGGAGCTGTCCCGTGATCCCCAGGCGCTCGAACGCTTCCAGCGCGAGGCGCGCACCGCCTCGTCGCTAAACCATCCGCACATTTGCACGATCTACGAAATCGACGAGCATGACGGCCAGCAGTTCATCGCCATGGAGTTGCTGGAAGGGCAGACCCTGAAGCATCGCATCTCCGGGAAACCGCTTCCTTTAGAAGACGCGTTGGCACTGGCCGTTCAGGTCGCCGATGCGCTGGCCACGGCCCACGCGAAGAACGTGGTTCATCGCGACATTAAGCCCGCCAACATCTTCGTGACGCCGCGCGGCCAAGCCAAGGTGCTGGACTTCGGGCTCGCCAAGCTCACCACCAAGGAAGGGGATGCCACGCTGGCGGCGACCGAAGGTTTTCTGACCAGTCCCGGGACGGCGGTAGGTACGGTCGCTTACATGTCGCCGGAGCAGGCTCGCGGCGAAGAACTCGACGCGCGCAGCGACTTGTTCAGTTTCGGTGTGGTGCTCTACGAGATGGCCACCGGCGAGCCGCCCTTCCAAGGGAACAGCAGTGCGGTGATCTTCAAGGGCATCTTGGACGGCCGCCCGACCCGTCCGGAGCGCCTGAATCCGGACATGCCGCCAAAGCTGGGGGAAATCATCGGCAAGGCTCTGGAGAAAGATCGCCGCCTGCGCTACCAGAACGCTTCGGATCTTCGCGCCGATTTGGAAAGGCTGAAGCGAGATACAGAATCAGGCAAGACCGCCGCTGCGCCTTCCACGGAAAAATCCGTGGCCGTGCTGTTCTTCGAGAACCTGAGCAGCTCGCAGGACGACGAGTACTTCCGCGACGGCATCACCGAAGACATCATCACCGAATTGTCGAAGATCCAGGGCCTACGGGTCTTCCCGCGACCGGCCGTGCTGGCGTTTCGCGACAAGCAGGTGACCGCGCCGGAAGTGGGCCGCCAGTTGAACGCCGCCTACGTGCTCGGCGGCAGCCTGCGCCGGGCAGGTCAGCGTCTGCGAATTAGCGCGCAGCTTGTCGAAGCGAGCTCCGGACATTCTCTGTGGGCCGAGCGTTACGACCGGCAGATGGAAGACGTCTTCGCCATCCAGGACGAGATTGCCCAGAGCATCGCCAAGGCGTTGCGGGTCATGTTGTCGGAGGCCGAAAAGCGGGCGATTCAAAAAATCCCCACCGAGAACGTCGAGGCTTACGACTTCTATCTGCGCGGGCGGCAATACTTCCATCAGCACCGCCGCAAGAGCTATGAGTTTGCGCGGCAGATGTTCACCCGGGCCATCGAGCTGGATCCGCGTTACGCGGCTGCCTACGCCGGACTGGCCGACTGCTCGTCGCTGCTGTACATGTTTCTGGATGCCTCCGAAGCCAACCTGCAGCAGGCCGAAGAAGCCAGCCGCAAGGCGCTGGAACTCGACGCCGGTTCGGCCGAAGCCCACGTGGCGCGTGGCAACGCCCTCTCTCTGAGCAAGCAGCTTGCCGACGCCCGCGCCGCGTTCGAGACCGCCATCCGCCTGGATTCGAAGTTGTTCGAGGCCTACTACTTCGGCGCCCGGCTCTGCTACACGCAGGGAAAAATGGAAGACGCCGTGAGCTGGTTTGAACGGGCCTGCGCGGTTCGACCGGAGGATTATCAGGCGCCCACGCTGCTGGCTAACGCGTTCGCCTCGCTGGGACGCATGTCGGAATCGCATGAGGCTCGGATCCGTAGCCTGCGCGCTGCGGAAAAACATCTGCAGCTTCATCCCGAGGATGCCCGCGCTTACTACCTCGGATCGGCGGGCTGGGCCGATATCGGCGAACGCGAGCGCGCGCTCGAATGGGCGAGCAAGGCGCGTGCTCTCGACCCCGAGGAGAACCGGGTGCTTTACAATGTGGCGTGCACCTATGCCCTCTTGGGTGAAGCCGAGCAGGCCATCGATTGCCTGGAACAGGCCATCGCTCACGGCTACCGGCGCACGGCGTGGATCGAGCACGACCCGGATTTGCGATCGCTGCACACGCATCCGCGCTTCCAGGCATTACTGAAGAAAAACGCATGATCAACCAAACGGTCTCCCACTATCGCATCCTCGACGCCCTCGGCGGCGGCGGGATGGGTGTGGTCTACAAGGCCGAAGACACACGCCTGGGCCGTATGGTGGCGTTGAAGTTTCTTCCTCCGGAACTGGCTCACGATGCGCAGGCGCTCGAGCGCTTCCAACGCGAGGCGCGCGCCGCGTCGGCGCTGAACCATCCCAACATCTGCACGATTTACGACATTGGAGAAAGCGCGGGGCGTCCGTTCCTGGCCATGGAACTGCTCGAAGGCCAGACTCTGAAGCACGCCATCGAAGGGCAGCCCATGGAGATGGATCGCCTGCTGGACCTGGCGATTCAGATCTGCGATGCGCTGGACGCGGCCCACGCCAAGAACATCGTCCATCGCGACAT
>CAYPHP010000248.1:2891-6199 GCA_964410045.1 uncultured Acidobacteriota bacterium
CCGCCAACATCTTTGTGGCTCACGGCGGCCGGGCCATGGTGCTCGACTTCGGCCTCGCCACGGTGGGCACGCTGGGGTTGGGGTATTGGGCATTGGGGTTGGGGGAAACCGCGGAAGAACAACTGACCACCCCCGGCTCCACGTTAGGGACGGTCGCGTACATGTCGCCGGAGCAGGCCCGCGGCCTGGACGTGGATTCCCGCAGCGACCTGTTTTCCTTCGGCGTGGTGCTCTACGAAATGGCCACCGGACGCCCGGCGTTTGCCGGCAGCACCTCGGCGGTGATCTTTGAAGCCATCCTGAATCGCGCGCCGTCGCCGCCGTCGCGGGTGAACACCAAGATCCCCGCGGCGCTCGACCAGATCATCACCAAGGCGCTCGAGAAGAACACTTCGGCCCGCTACCAGACTGCCGCCGCTCTGCGCGCCGACCTGCAGCGTCTGAAGCACGACTCGGATTCCTCGCGGACTCCAGCGCAAGCGCAAGCTCGCGCGCAAAAATCGCTGGCCGTGCTCTACTTCGAAAACCTCAGCGGCGCCCAGGAAGACGAGTACTTCCGCGACGGCATGACCGAGGACGTGATCACCGAGCTGCTCAAGATCAAGGGATTGCAGGTTTTCCCTCGGGCCACGGTGCTGGCTTATCGCGACAAGCCGCTGCCGCCGAAACAAGTGGGTCAGGAACTGAACGCCAGCCACGTGCTGAGCGGCAGTCTGCGTCGCGCCGGAAACCGTCTGCGGATCAACGCGCAACTCATGGACACCAGCACCGATTTTCCGGTCTGGGCGGAGCGTTACAACCGGGAACTGACCGACGTGTTCGAGGTTCAGGAAGAGATCGCCCGCAGCATCGCGCAGGCCATGCGCATCACCCTCACGCCGCAGGAAGAAGAAGTCATCGGGCGCAAGCCGACCGTGGATCCGAAGGCTTACGATTACCTGCTGCGCGGCCGCAACTACACCCGCCGCTACAATCTGGATTTTGCCACGCAGATGTTCGAGCAGGCCATCGCGCTCGATCCCAACTTTGCCCTGGCGCACGCCGGAATGGCCAGCGTCTACGGATTGCTCTACGAATTGCACGGCAAGGATCCGCGCTGGATCGAGAAGGGGCTGGCTGCCTGCGACCGGGCCTTTGCACTGGAGCCCGAACTTGCGGAAGCGTTGGCGGCACGTGCGCGCATCTTCTACGCGCAGGCGAAATACCCGGACGCGATCCAGTACGCGCGCCAGGCTATCGAGCGCAAGCCGGATTGCGACGGCGCTTACAACGTCCTCGGACGCGCTCTGTTTTCTTCGGATCAATGGGCGGTAGGCATTACCTTGATCGATCGCGCTCTGGCCGCCAACGGCGACGATTACAACGTCTACGTTCCCTACACCATGATGCTGGAGAAAGCGGGCGACCCGGAGCGCGCGCTTCGTCTCTGGGAGCAACAGACTCGCGTGCTGGAAAGGCAGCTCGAAACCGTTCCCGAGGACGTGCGCGCCCGGGTGTTACTGGCGGTGGGCTACGCAAAATTCGGGAAGGCCGCCGAAGCCATCCGCGAAATGGAGAAAGCCGTGGCCTTGCGTCCCAACGATCCCAACACGCTCTACAACGCGGCCTGCACGTACGGCCGCCTGGAGAAGAAGGCGGAAGCGCTGGCCCATCTCAAGCGGGCCAAGGACCACGGCTACGCCAATCTGGCGTGGGCCTCGCGCGATGCGGACCTCTCCTGTCTGCACGGCGACCCGGAGTTTGAAGCGCTGGTCAAGGGCTAAGCGCCCACTTTGACAGCAAGTAGTGATTTGCGGCGCCGGCCGCCAGCCCGAGAATCACCACGGCCCGCCAGCGGGGAGTCAGTTTTCTCCAGCCTTTCAACGTTGAGACGTTCTCGCCGCGCGCGAGGCGTTCTTCGGTGTAGTCCGGAAAGAGGGTCAATGCCAGGCCCACGACGAAAAAGGCAGGCATCAGCATGCTGCCTTCGGGATCGAAGTCTCCGGTGGTGAGACCCGCGTGCCACATCCAGATCGTGCCCGCCGCGCCGATCAGCGCGATCAACGCTCCGCCGACTTGCTTCTGCCAGCGCGGCATGACGCTGCCCTAGTTACATCTTATCCGGCGACCAGGTTGATGGGCGTGCCCGCAAAATAATCCCAGACGTTCTGGATGGCCATCTGCAATCCGGCCTCGACGGCCTCCGGCGTGATTCCCGCCGCGTGCGGCGTGAGCGCCACGTTTTCGAGGCGCGTGAGCGGATGATCCCCCGGGAGCGGCTCGGTCTCGAACACGTCGAGTCCCGCGCCAGCGATGCGTCGGGTGGCCAACACTTCCACCATCGCCGCTTCGTCGACGATCGCGCCGCGGGCGGTGTTGATCAGGATGGCGGTGGGCTTCATCAGCGCCAACTGCGGCATTCCGATCAGCCCGGTGGTCTGCGGCGACAGGCGGAGGTGAATGCTGACCACGTCGCTCACGCGCAGCAGTTCGTCGAGCGCTACGAGCTCGAAACCCAGCGCCGGATTCGGATGAAGGGTCCAGGCGATCACGCGCATGCCGATCCCTTGACCCAGTCGTGCGAACTGGCGGCCGATCGCACCCAGTCCAACGATGCCCAGGGTCTTGCCGTGCATCTGGGCCATCGGCAGGCGCCGCCATTCTCCGGTGCGCGTGAAAGCGTCGCCGCGAGGCAACTGCCGCGCCACTGCCAGCATCAGCGCCAGGCAATGCTCACCGATCGAGATGGCCGCGACACCCGGCGTATTCGTCACCGTCACGCCGGCCTGCCGCGCGGCAGGCAGGTCCACGTGGTCGGTCCCCGTCCCCCAGAGGGAAAGCAAGCGCAGCTTGGGACAGCGCCGGAAAACTTCCGCGGTGAACCGCGAGAACGACCGGATGTTGATGACCACGTCGGCGTCGCCGATGCGCGCGATCAGGTCGTCTTCGGACGCCGCCAGCGTGTCGTGGTAGCGGACCGTTGCCCTTTCGGCGAGTTGGCGATAGGCGGCGCTCGTGGCCATGACTGGGGGAAAGTCGTCGGGGATGACGATGGTTGGCATTGTGCAAAGGAATCCTATCGCACCACAGAGGCACAGAGGGCACAGAGAAACTTCCTAGTGGATCAGAGCCAAACGGCGCAGATCGTCCTCGTTCCAGCGCGCCTGGTACTCCAGCATCGACTTGAGGGTTTTCTGGGCAAAAGTGTCGCCAGGGTGATGGAAAGTAACGGTCACACGTCTCCCGTCCGGATGAACGTATCGCTGATGGCTTCCAACGTGGCGGCGCAGAAGGAATCCGTCTTGACCCAAGGCCCGGATAATCTCCCG
>CAYPHP010000249.1:0-6155 GCA_964410045.1 uncultured Acidobacteriota bacterium
CTGAATGAGGCGGTCTCACCGCGTACGCGGGCTATTATTCCTGTCCATCTGGGAATGAACATGGCGGACATGGACGCCATCAACGGCTTTGCCGCCACCCACAAGCTCAAGGTGATCGAAGACTGCGCGCACGCCCATGGCGCACGATGGCACGGATGCGGCGCAGGATCGCTGGGCGATCTCGGTACATTCAGCTTCCAGACCAGCAAGCTGATGACCGCGGGCGAAGGTGGAGGAATCACCACCAACAATCAGGAACTGGCCGAGCGCTGTGAGGTGTTGATCAACTGCGGACGGTCGAGCGAAGCCGACACCTTCGGCTATCGCGCTGTCGGACACAATTACCGCATGACGGATTTTCAGGCCGGACTGTTGCTGGCGCAATTGGGCCGCTTGGACGAGCAAACCTCCCATCGCGAGGCCAACGCCGCGTACCTGGAATCCTGTCTGGCGGCGATCGGCGGCGTGACGCCGCTGAAGCGCGATCCGCGGCAGACCCGGCGAGCCATCTATCAATATGTGCTGCGCTACTCGCCGGAAGCGTTCGGCGGCGCGCCGCGCGACACGTTCGTCGCCGCGCTTGAAGCGGAAGGCGTTCCCGCGGAAGGACCATTTTACGAAGCGGTCTATCGCAGCCCACGCTTCCCCGCTCCGGAAGGCTCGTGGCGGGCGATGCCCTGCCCGGTGGCGGAACGCGCCGCCTATGAGGAATCCGTCTGGATCCCCCACTGGGTGCTGCTCGGCGAACGCGCAGACGTCGAGGATGTGGCCAAGGCTGTGGACAAGATTCGCAAGCACGCCAACGAACTTCCCGGAGGTATCCACCGATTACGCAGATAACGCTGATTCTTCTTTTCGCATTGGGTGCAGCCGCTCAGACGATTCCGTCAGCGGCCTGGAGCCGCGCGATTGGCCAGCCGTTCAGCGGCGCGTGGAAAGGCCGGCAGGTGATCGACGACGGCTATTGGCAGGGCGCGCCCATCGGCGGCCTCGGCGCTGGAGCCATCGGTCGCACATATCGAGGCGACTTCGCGCGCTGGCATCTTGACGTCGGGTCGCACCACTATCAGTCGAATCCGGCGGACCAGTTCAGTGTGCGCGTCGAGTCAAAAGCCGGGGTCGTCTCGCGCGTGCTCTCCGTCTACCGTCCCGAGGACAAGACTCTTTCCTGGTGGAATTGGGACACCACGGTGCGCCCTGAGAACCGCTATTTCGCGCTCTTTCCCAAGTCCTGGTATCAGTACAAGGATCTGCCCGTCGAGTTGACCCAGCTTCAGTTCTCACCTTTCATTCCTCACAACTACAAGGAGTCGAGCTACCCGGTGGGCATCTACCGGTGGCGTGCGGTGAATCGCGGCAGCGAGCCGATCAAGGTCACGCTGATGTTCACCTGGGAGAACAAGCTGGGCTGGTGGCGCAACGTCGCGCCGCCACCGGAAAACCCGGAGGACGACGGGGCGCCATACAAGGCGGCCTGGGGCGAGAGCCAGGGCAACTTCAACGCCTATCGCGAGGAGAAAGTCACTGGCGGCGTGATGAAGGGCATCGTGCAATCGCGCGGCGTCGGCGACGCGGTCGAGAAGTGGGACGGCCAGTTCGTCATGGCCGCCATGGAATCACCCGGCCTGAAAGTCAGCTATCACACACGCTTCGATCCTTTAGGCGATGGCGGCGCCGTGTGGACTCCGTTTTCGATCCGCGCGGAACTCGCCAACCAGAACGACCCGGCGCCGGCGGCAGCGAAGGAACGTGTGGCTTCCGCGATCGCCGTGACGTTCACGCTCGGTCCGGGAGAGACGCGCGAGATCCCCTTCGTGCTGGCCTGGGATTTGCCGGTGATGGAGTTTGGCAAGGGAGCGAAGTGGTACAAGCGTTACACCAAGTTCTTCGGACGCAGCGGACGCAACGGATGGGCGATCGCTCGCGAGGCGCTCGCCAAGCATGCCGATTGGGAACGCCAGATCGACGACTGGATGCATCCGATCCTGGCGGACACGCGGACGCCGGCGTGGTATAAGACCGCGGTCTTCAATGAGCTTTACGGCCTGCTCGACCTGGGGACAGCGTGGGAAGACGGGCGGCCGGGCAAGGCAGGCGGCACGGATTATCCGCCGCTCGGCCGCTTCGGATACCTCGAGTGCTACGACTATCGCTTCTACTCGACGCTCGACGTGAACGCTTACGGTTCGTTCGCCGCGCTGCAACTTTTCCCCGAACTGGAGAAGCAGGAGGCCAAACTCTTCGCCGACTTCGTGGATCAGGAGGATCACACCGAGCACACTGTCGGCTGGACCAAGCAGAAACGTCCGCGAAAGATTCGCGGGACAACGCCGATGGACCTGGGCGTGCCGATGGAGAATCCCTGGGTGCGTTCGAACTTCTACACCTGGCAGGATGCCAACACGCTGAAAGACGAATCCCCGAACCTGGCTCTGAAAGTCTGGCGCGATTTCGTATGGACTGGCCGGAAAGACGTCGCGTTCCTGCGGCGCGTCTGGCCGGCAGTGCGACAAACGATGGCCTACGCGCAACGCTTCGATGTCGATAAGGACGGCCTGCTCGACAGCGAAGGCGTTCCCGATCAGACTTACGACAGTTGGATCATGACGGGCCCAGGCGCCTACCTCGGGGGTCTGTGGATTGCGTCGCTGGACGCCACCGCAGCCATCGCCGACGCGGTCGGCGATCGCGCCACGGTCGCCGCGTATCGCACTGCCAGCGCCAAGGCACGCGCCACCTACGAGGCCAAGCTGTGGAACGGCGCTTACTACGATTTCGACGCCGGCAGCAAGGATCGCAAGGCGGTGATGGCCGATCAGCTTTTCGGCCAGTTCTACGCCCAGATGACCGGGTTGCCGGATGTCGTGCCCCGTGAGCGTCGCGACGCGGTGTTGCGCCTGGTCTACAAGCTGAACGTGATGAGCTATCAGGGAGGACGCATGGGCGCGGTCAACGGCATGTTCGCCGACGGTACTGTGGTCCGCGTCGATGAGCGATCCAACGCCCAGGAAGTCTGGACCGGCGTCACCTACGCGCTCGCCGCGTTCATGCTTCAGAGCGGCATGTCCGCTGAAGCTTGGAAGACCGCTGAAGGCGTCTACCGCACCGCTTGGGAGAACGCCGGCATGTGGTTCCGCAGTCCCGAAGGCTGGACCGATCAGCACGGAGCTTGGGAGTATCGCGCGTCGATGTACATGCGTCCTATGGCGGTGTGGGCGATCCAGGCGGTACTCAGTCCGCAGAAGATTACGCAGAAGGAGAGCAAATGAAGAAGTCGCTGATTGGACTCCTGCTAGTGGCAGCACTGGTTTTGGCCGCGCAACAAAAGCAGCCCGACGACCTCGATCCGTTGAAGGTCGCCGGCGACACGCACAAGCTGGCATTTGAGAATGCGTTTGTGCGAGTGCTCGACGTACGGCTGCCACCCGGCAAGGTCGAGCCGATGCACCGGCATCCGCACGGCCTCAGCGTCTACTTCCACGATTGGGACGCGGAGGTGACGGTGCGAGGCAAGGCGCCCGTGACCAACCACCGCAAGGCAGGCTCGTTTGCCTGGAGTGAGGCAGTGGTCCATGAGGTCCGCAACGCCAGCAAGATCGAAGCCCACGTCCTGCGGATCGAGCTGAAGCTCTAGCCGTATCTTCCTGTAGGATAAGGGGAAGGTGGCCTGACTGCCCTAATCTAGTGCATGAGGTCAGCCCGCGTACAGCCCACAATATCTTGGGGTTAACCATTTTCACCCCCTGCCGGCGGTATTTTTCTCTTGATTACTATGGTACACAGGTCTAGCATGGCCTGGAAGGGTGGTGTGTGCATACC
The DNA here is from genome assembly GCA_964410045.1 of uncultured Acidobacteriota bacterium. GTDB lineage: Bacteria > Acidobacteriota > Terriglobia > JAJPHL01 > JAJPHL01 > CAYPHP01. The sequence continues at coordinate 3,820 of CAYPHP010000249.1, forward strand.
CGGAGAAAAGGAAGACCCCTTTGCTGAAGCTCAAAAAAGTCGACATGGTTGGCTTCAAGTCGTTTGCCGACCGCACGTCCCTGCACTTCAACGGTGGCGGGATCGCCGCCGTGGTTGGGCCGAACGGATGCGGCAAGTCCAACGTCAGTGACGCCATCAACTGGGTGCTGGGCGAGCAATCGGCCAAGTCCCTGCGCGGCGAGCGGATGATGGACGTGATCTTCAACGGTACCCGCGACCGCAAACCAACGGGGATGGCCGAAGTCACCCTGACGCTCGTGGATCCCGACTATTACAAGGAAGGTCCGCAGCCGGTCGAGATCGAAAGCAGCAACGGCGACGGTGAGCACAAGGCCAAGCCGAGAGAAGTGGTGATTGGCCGGCGCTTGTTCCGGTCGGGTGAGAGCGAATATCTGCTGAACGGCCAGCCGTGCCGCCTGCGCGACATCCAGGAGATCTTCCTAGGCACCGGACTCGGTCCAAACTCCTACGCCATCATCGAGCAGGGCCGCATCGGGCAGATCCTAAGTTCGAAGCCCTACGACCGCCGCACGCTGATCGAAGAAGCGGCCGGCGTGACAAGATTCAAAGCCAAGCGGCGTCTGGCGGAGGCGCGACTGGAGGCCTCCAAGCAGAATCTGGCCCGCGTGAACGATATTCTGGAGGAGATCAACCGCCAGGTGGGCTCGCTGAAGCGACAGGCCAGCAAGGCGCGGCGCTACGGCGAGATGAAAGAGGAGTTGCGCAACCAACTTCGCGTGTTGTTCCTGAGCAAGCAGGCGGACATGGCCTCGCAGGCGGCCCAGGCGGCTGCCGATCTGGCCGCGGCCGCGGAAACTCTGCAGAACCAAGCCGCACAAGTGGAAGCGATGGAGCAGGAGCAGTTCGACCTCTCCCACGGAGGCTTCCAGAAGGAAGATCTCTTGCGGCAGCGCCGCGAAGTCATCACCGGCCTGGCCCTGGAGATCGATCGCGCTCACAACCGGATCACGTATCAGGAAAAACAGATTCAAGAGATCCAGGTGCGCCTGCAAGAATCCGCGGCGCAGGTGGAGCAGGCCCGCGCGCGGGTGACCGCGCTCGAGACCGAGCAGGCCGGCAGCCAGCAGGCAGTCCTGGCCGCACAATCGCAGTGGCAAGGAGCGCAGGAGCACGCCGCACGGCTGCAGGAAGAATTGGCGGCTTCGGAAGCGGCTTACAACGCAGCCCAGGGCAAGCTGGAATCGCTTCGCAACTTCCTCATCCTCATGCTCGGCGAGGTTTCCGAGCTGAAGAATCAGTTGGCGCAAGTGGAAGAGTACCTGGCCGGGCTGAGCCGTCAGCAGGAACGTGCCGACCGCGAGCGTCTGACCGCAGCAGAGGAGGAAACCCAGTTGCGGGCGCGGCGCGGTGACTTGACCGCGCAAATGTCGCAGCAGCAGATGGAGCTGGAAAGCGTAGCCTCGCGCAAGACTGCTCTGGAAACGAGCCTCGCGCACCTGGCCACGGACACCGCTTCGACGCAGCAGCGGCTCGAGGAACTCCGCCGCCGCCACGCCGATGCGCGGGCTCGCCGCGATTCCCTGGAGCAGATCCTGGCCCATCGCGCTTATACCGGAGAAGCCGTCAAACGCTTGTTCACCGGCAACGGCGACCGCGGCGCATTCCGCCCCTTGGGCCTGCTGGCCGATTACCTCGAAGTGGACGTCCCCTACGAACATCAGGTGGAAGATTTCCTCCGCGAGGAACTGGATTTCGTAGTGGTGGAAAGCTGGGAAGCGGCCGGCGACGGATTGCGCTTGCTGCGTGGCGACGTGGAGGGACGAGCCACCTTTCTGGTGCATCCGCCGCAGGACACTACCCCGCCCCGGCCCGAAGTACGCGCGCTGCCCCCGATGGATTCCTCGAAGGTCAAGGGCTGCCTGCTGGATCACATCCGTTTGAACAACGGCTTTGCCGCCAGCACGGGGACTCTGCTGCCGCGCCTGAAGAACTGCTACCTGGTGGATTCCACAGACACCGGCCGGCTGCTCGCGGCGGCGCATCCGGAGTTCTACTTCCTGGCCCCGTCCGGGGAGTGCTTCCACGGATTCACCGTCACCGGCGGCAAGCGCACTAACGCCGGGCCGCTGGCGCTTAAACGCGAGTTGCGCGAACTGACTCCGGAGGCCGAAAAGCTGGCCACGGAAATGGAAGAGTGCACGCGCGCCTTGAAGCGGCTGGAGGAAGAAACCGCGCAGGCGCGCCAGGAATTGCAGGGTCTGCAAGACCGCCAGGTGGAGCACGAACGCCTGGCCGCGGGTGCGGACCAGGAGTTGAAGCAGCTCACCCAACAGTTGCAGCGCACTTCGGAGCGG
>CAYPHP010000250.1:0-3339 GCA_964410045.1 uncultured Acidobacteriota bacterium
AGATCCAAATATGTGGTTGCCGCGGCGAAGCCCTTGCCGTTGGGATTGGCCGATGCACCCAGCACGCCGTCATTCGTGGCAATCTTCTGGAGCGCGAGCGGCCTAAGCGCCAGAATCTTCTTTCCCAGCTTCGGCCAGTCCCTTCCCGTCGCTGACATCTCCTCGGTGTTGAGCGGAGGACCAACCGCTTGCGACGCTAAACTGGAATTGTCCAGGGCGATGGTTTCGGCAGCCAGTCGTCCCCCCGCCGTTGACAGCACATTCGCGCGCGTGTCGGACAGGCCGAACGGCGTGGTCCCGGTGAAGATGGGACTCGCCCGTCCGTCCCACAGATTCTTGAAATAGAACACCGCGTTGATGACGGTCGGCGTATTCCGCGGGCCCGCTTGCCGCACGTTCACGCCGCCGGCGCTGAATCCGGCCGTGTCGAGCACGTCGGCCGAGCGCTCCCTGGCCGATCCCGTGACCACGTCAATAAAGTCGCGGCGGAACACGCCCGGCGAAGCGGCGCGCTGGCTGGTGTCGCGGGTTGCCGGCGACGTATTGCTGGCCGGATTGGACTTGACGTGAAACGGAAAGTCGGCGGCCGTGAGCGTGTAGTTTGGCTGGAACGAGCCCACCGGATTCGAAAGCATGTTCTGCAACCGGTGGTCCGCGCCGGCATGAAAGTGGCACGTCGCGCAGGCCACCCGCGCATCACTGCCCAGTTGCATGTCCCAGAACAGTGCCTTGCCTAGAAGCACCAGCTTGGCCTGGTCCTGAACGTATCGTGAGAGATTCGTGGGTTGCGGAACCGGGACTGTCTTGAGCGAGGTCAGCGGAGTCTGGCCGCTGGCCCCGACTGCAGCAATCAGAAAGAGGAAACCCCACCGACCCAGCCGAAGCATGGCTGTACAAAACCCCCGCCTAATCGAAAAGTCGCGTTTACTCGTCGCTGCTGGCCCGCTGGGTCTGCGGCCGGCGCGGCGGGAACAACTCCCGGATGTTGCGGTTCACGTCAATGGCCACGTCGAACCAGCCGATCATCATCTCTTCCCAGCTCTGGTCGCCCCACTTCACCTCCACGCTGGCGTCGGGATTGGCGGGGTTCCGGGTGGAGTTGTCGAAGTGCGCGGTGCATTCGATCTTGGTTCCCTTGGGCAGTTCCTTTTGTTCGGCCAGGTAATAGAAGAGCTGCCAATTGAAGTCGTACTTCGGGACGCTCAGCAGAACTTCCTTGCGGCCATCGGGGTAAACGGCGCGATACTCAAAATCCTTCCCGCGCAGGTGCATGTGCGGCATCATGCTCACCAACTTGGCCGGACCATGGAAGGTGAACTCGGAATCCACCTGGTGGCTGGGCGCGCCGGGCGGAATGGCGAACTTGCCGTTCGAGGCGGCCAGCGTGACCACGCGCTCCTTGACCGGGCCCTTGGCGAAGATCAGGCCGACGCGGCTGCGATCGGTGCGCGCCGTGCCGCTGGCGGTGTAGTGCATTTGCAGGACAATATCCGACCCGGCTTTCACCAGTCTTGCCTGGCCGGAACGCAATACGCCGGGCGGCAAACCCGGCGCGAAGCCAACCAGTAGTTCGGCCTGCGGAGCGGTGTTGCGTTCCGCGTTTTCGGGATTCGCCGCGCCTTCGCCCTCGGCCTGACGCGACCGCTGCCTGCGCTCAGGGACAAACGGAATTCCAGGCTTGGCCTCTTGCATCCACTTCGATCCGGGCTCGCGGATGAACGCGATGATGTGGTGCACCACGTCGCGCTGGTCGGGGCGAGCTTCAGCAGCTTGCACCCACTTGTCTTCTGTGAATCCGGTGGGGATCACAATGTACTGGTATTCGACCGTGCCGGAGGACTGCACCGCGAACGCTTGCGGCATTTCAAAGACCACGTCGGGCTTGCCGATGGCCCAGCCCTCGGCAAACGACAGCGGTTTGGGAGCGTCCTTGGGATTGCCCGCGGGCGCGCCGGCTTCCACCCAGCGCATCAGCGTTTCGACTTCCGCTGCGCTCAAGGAGCGGTCGTTCTCAAACTTGCCGTAGTGCGGATCGGCATACCACGGCGGCATCTTCTTCACCGCCACCGCTTCCTTGATGGCCTTGGCCCAAGGGCGAACCTCGTTATAGCTGAGGAACGACATGGGGGCCGCTTCGCCGGGACGGTGGCACTCCTGGCAACGCTTTTGCATCAGCGGCGCAACGTCGCGGTAGTAAGTGGGCGCAACGGCGGGCGAAGCCGCCTGAGCCAGTGAAGCCAGACAAACTGTGGCTGCAAAGATCCGGATGCTCATCAAGCACAACCTCCGCATACGAGATTCCTGAGAGGATACAACAACTTAAGGGGAAATTGAAGGGGGAACCCCTTACTCGATGGCTACCCTAACCACATTGGACCTTCGACCATCAGCCTCGATGATCGCTTCCAGATTGCCGCGCAGCGGAAAATCGGCCGGGACAAACACATTCACCTGATCGAGACCGGCGAAAGCGGGCTGTGCGCCCGCGTAGAGGACCGCCACGTCGCGACCGCTGAGCGTTGCGGTCACGCGGCGGGCTCGCCGCAAGCCGGTGCCGAACAAGGCAATGTAGATCCCACCGGGCACGATTCGGAACGGGCCGGGAGCGAAGGTCCGCGCGTCTAACGCCGATGGAAACAGTCCGGGCGCAACCGGCGCAAGCTTGGTTACTGCGGTGGTGGTCCGGCCGCCGGCGGTCGCGATCGCCTGGACCTGCGGCTCGATTTCATCGGCGGGAAGATCGCTGGGCACGACGATGTTCACCTGCGTCGCGCCAGCGTACAGCACCTGCGCCGGGCGCCCGTTCAGCATCACGGTGGTTCCGCCATCACCGGCCAGATCGCGAGGCGCCCACAGAGTGGCCAGGCTGTCAGGCGCCACTTCAGTTAATGCGCCGTCGGCCGCCGAGGTCAGCACGGCGGAACCGAACGCCGCGTTCGCCGGTTCCGGTCCGGACGCGCTGTTCGTCGCGTTGGACGCAGGGCTGAGCGCCCCGTAATAGACGCGGTTGCGTCCCTGGCCGATCGCGATCACGGTCGGGTCAAAGATTCCGTTGGCCTCGCCGGCGCCACTCGCCGTCACCAGGATTTCGGAGTCGACCGCGAAGTTCAAGCCGTCCGCGGAGTGTGCTGCACGGATCGGACTGGGCGCTCCCGGTTGCGGCAGACCCGCGAGACCCAACATCCAGTACTGGCCGCTCGGCAGCCGGATAATCGCCGGATCCACCCAATTGGTCATCCGCAACCCGGGTTCGCGCAGGAAGTTCAGCCCATCGCTGGAAATGGCACTGGCGATTCCGTTGCGCGACGGCCCATTCGAAGTCACGTAGTACATGCGGAA
>CAYPHP010000250.1:3349-6155 GCA_964410045.1 uncultured Acidobacteriota bacterium
ACGTGCGAATCACTTCCGGGACCGAAGCCCAGCCGCCGTCAACGGTGCCTTCGGATTCCAGGCGCAGACCTTCGCGGGTATAGGTCAAGCCGTCGGTTGAGATTGCGCTGTAAACACGGTGAATGGATTGTCCCGGACCGCCGCCGCCCGTCGCCCCCTTGTAGTACAGGCGGTGCCGTCCGTCAGGCAGGCGCACCACCGAAGGGTCGCAGACGGTGGACTCGGGCGCGCCCGGTCCGCCGACCCCAGCGAGGCGAACGCCGGCCTCTTGAGTGAAGTTCAACCCCTCGCTCGACCGCGCACTGAGGATGCCGCCCTGGCCGCAATAGAGAAGCCGGAAGCTGCCGTCGTCGAGTTTGTAAATGTAGGGGACGCTACCGTTGTTGACCCGCGATCCTTCGTCTTTCACCCAGGCGGCAGTCTGCGCAGCCGCAAGCGGCAGGAACATTGCGATCAGCGCGACGACGCGATTGATCATCAGGCCTATTCTGCCACGCCAAACAAGCTATGATCTCCCGATGACCGCCTTGCTGCTGTTCCTCTTCCTGCAATCCGCTCCTGACATCGACAAGATCTTTGCCACGTTTCAGAAGCCCGAGTCGCCAGGCTGCGCTGTCGCCGTTATGCGCGACGGCGCCGTAATCTTCAAGAAAGGTTACGGAATGGCCGACCTGGAACACGACATACCGGTGACTCCGTCGTCGGTGTTTCACGTGGCTTCAGTGTCCAAGCAGTTCACCGCCGCGTCGATTGTGCTGCTGGCCCAGCAAGGCAAGCTTTCACTCGACGATCCCGCGCGCAAGTACGTAACGGAGTTGCCCGACTTCGGTACGCCGATCACCATCCGGCAACTGATCCATCACACCAGCGGTCTGCGGGACCAGTGGGATCTGCTGGGAATGGCCGGCTGGCGTTACTCGCTCGATTTGATCACCGACGACGACGTGATGGAACTGGTGGCCCGCCAGAAGGAACTGAATTTCCGTCCCGGCGACCGGCATCTTTACTGCAACACGGGTTACACGCTGCTGGCCCAGATCGTCAAGCGCGTCAGCGGGAAGTCGTTGCGGGAGTTCACCAGCGAGAACATCTTCGGACCGCTGGGAATGAAGAGCACGGCCTTTCGCGACGATCATGCCATCGTGGTGAAGCAGCAAGCCCTGGGCTACAGTCCGCGCGACGGCAAGTTCCGCCTGCACGTGACCAACTTCGACACCGTTGGCGCAACGTCGCTGCTGACCACGGTGGAGGACATGGCCCTGTGGGAAGCGAACTTCCTGAATCCCAAGGTGGGCGGTCCCGAGTTCGTGCGTCAGATGCAGGAGCGCGGAAAGCTCAACGACGGAACCGTGCTCGACTATGCGTTCGGGCTGGCTCACGGCCGGCATCGCGGACTGCCAACCATCGGACACGGCGGCAGTGACGCAGGCTACCGGGCGGGTTTCGTTCGCTATCCGGAGCAGCGCCTGGCGGTGATCTCCATGTGCAATGCCGGTCCAGTGAATCCTGGCAGTTTCAACGAGCGGGCCGCGGAGTTGTACCTGGCGGGATCGTTTCGCGAGCCTGCCGGACCGGCCACGCCCGCCGCCGGCGTGAAGCTCGAAGCCGACGCTCTTGCGGCGCGCGTGGGAGTCTGGTGGCAGCCGGAGAGTGACACATTCCGGAAGCTGGCCTTCGATAAAGAGAAGGCGCAACTCACGAGCGATTCGCGCGCGCTGATCGCCGAGAGCGAAACGCGCTTCCGTCTGGGATCTTCAACCTTGAACTTCCAAGGGCCTGCGCGGCTGGTGGTGACCACTCCGGGAAACGCACCGTCGCGGTATGAACGCGTTTCGGAACATAAGCCCACTCCGCGAGAGCTGGCCGCCTATCCGGGGCGCTACCGCCCAGCCGAGTTGGAAATCCCGTATCGCGTGACTCTCGACGGCGGCGGACTGGTCCTGGCCCGCGTGTTGAAAGGACGGCCGGTGAAGCTGCAGCCGATGGCGAAGGATGTCTTCACCAGCGATCAAGGCACGGTGCGATTTGTGCGCGGGACCAACGGCCGGATCACCGGGATGCTGCTCAGCTCCGGGCGGGTGTGGAAGCTGCGGATGGCGCGCGAAGATTCAGGAGTTCAACTCCCCCGCCGTTGAAACGAGGCCGTGATCAACCATGCTGAAAACCACCTTTTCGATTGTCCTCCTTCTGCTGATTCCGCCGTTGGCGGCGCAACCCGACCTGATCCTGAAGAATGGCCGCGTATGGACCGGCAGGGGCCGGCCCATCGCCGAAGCTGTTGCCATCACGGGATCGAAGATCCGCGCTGTGGGCGCCAACAGCACGGTTCTGCCGATGGCCGGACCGTCGACCCGTGTGGTGGATTTGGCAGGACGATTTGTGATGCCCGGCATCAACGACGCCCACATCCACTTTCTTGGCGGGTCCGCGCGCCTCTCAGAACTGGATCTCAACGACGCGCGATCGCTGGAGGAGATCCAGGTCCGGCTGCGGGCCTTCGCCGCCGAGCATCCCCAGGCCGCATGGATTCGCGGATACGGATGGCAGTACTCGGTCATGCCGGGCGGTCGCTTGCCCACACGTCAGGATATCGACAGGGTGATCGCCGACCGCCCGGTTTACTTGAGCGCCTATGACGGGCACACCGGTTGGGCCAACTCCAAGGCGCTGCAAGTGGCGGGCGTCAAGAGGGAGACGGTCTATTCAGGGTTCGGTGAGATTGTCCGTGACCCGGACGGCGAACCGAGCGGCGTGCTGAAGGAAGGTGCGCAGTCGCTGGTGCGGCGTGTGCTCCCTCGCCGGACAC
>CAYPHP010000251.1:0-280 GCA_964410045.1 uncultured Acidobacteriota bacterium
CGCTATGCGCGGCTGGTGGTCTATCCGTCTTTGTATGAAGGTTTCGGACTGCCGGATGAGGCGGTGTTCCCAGCGATCGGCGCAACGCGCGAACCACCCCGCCAATGGTCCGCCCATCGCCAGGCAGAACTCGGCCTCGCAGTTATGCAGATTCAGTACGGCCCGCGCGCAATGCGGACGAACCCGATCAATCCAGGGAGCGGTCCACAACTGCTCGAAAACGGCCAGGTCGAACGGACCTTGGCGCAGCAGTTGCTCGAGCGGCGCCGCAACGGCAGGA
>CAYPHP010000251.1:290-6126 GCA_964410045.1 uncultured Acidobacteriota bacterium
AAAAGCGGTCGACCATGGGCGGAATGCCGCGCAAAGCGCGGCCGACGTTGCGGGTAAGCCTGGCGGCGACGCTGCTGGAATGAACCGGCAAGTGTTGCTCGAGCACCAGGGTGTGGACCGGACCGCGGCGTCGCAGCCACTCCAGCACGCATGCCGAACGCAACGGCCCTCCCCCGTGTGGAGGATCGGGTGATTCAGCCGCTAGAAAGAGCGATTTCATATGCCTGCCAGGTCAACTCCGCCGTCTGTCGCCAGGAAAACTGCCGCGCGCGTTCCAATCCCTTTCGTCGTAAGGCGGCCGCCAGATCGCTGTCGCCGAGCACCGTTTCCATCCCTGCGGTCAGTGCTTCATCGCATTCCGCATCCACTAGATACGCAGCGTCGCCCGCGACGTCGGCGCACGCGGTGTTTCGGGACGTCAGCACCGGCGCGCCGCAGGCCATCGCCTCCAAGACCGGCAGTCCGAAACCTTCATACAAAGACGGATAGACCACCAGCCGCGCATAGCGATACAACTCCGCCAGGGCCTCCTCGGAACACGGTCCGGTGATCCATACTCTTGATTGTAGCCCGAGCGTTACCAGGTCCTTCTGTATCTCCGTCTCGATCGGACCGGGCGTGCCTGCCAGAACCATCACTTGGTCCTGAAGCTTGCGACTGGCGGCGAAGGCACGCAACAAGCGCGTCAAGTTCTTGCGCGGCTCCCGCTTTCCCACAAACAAGACGCATGGCGGATGCGTCGGCTTCGGCAGCGGACAGCGTTCCGACGGCGGCTGGAAGACGGAGGAAGCTGCCAGCGGCGTCACAAAGACCTTGTCGGCACGGACATGGAAGCGCTCGAGCACTTCCTTGCGAACGCGATCGCTGGGTACGACGACCACCCGGGCGTGCCGGACCATAGCGGGCAAGCGCCGGGCGATCCGTCTCGCGGTGACCGGCATCTTCCATTCCGCCGCCCGCAGCGGCGAGAGGTCGTGGATGGTCAGCACTGAGGGTGTCTTGCCGAGCATCGGCACCGCGAAATCCGTACCGTGGAAGAGCTGCGCCTGAACTTGGCGAAGGCGCCGCGGTAGCCCGATGGACCACCACCGCCGGTCGAGAACAGATCCCCCGCCGGCGACGTTGGGGTCAGCCAGCGTGACGATCTCCGCGCTAGGCCGGACCAGCGGCAGGTGCGCCGCTAGCTCGCGGACGTATCGGCCTATTCCGCCGTGCGGAACGCTAAGCGGGGTCCCGTCAAGGACGATTCGCATGGCTGATTCTAATTGGCAAGGTATCCGCGCAATCCGTCGCGCCAATGGGGCAGCGGATCGATGCCCAGTTCACGCATTCTCGAGTCGCTGAGCACGCTGTAAGCCGGACGCGGGGTACCGCTCGGCTCGTCGTCTGCCGGGTCCACTTCCACCGCCAGCCCGGCTTCCTCGACGACAGCTTTGGCGAATTCAAACCACGAGCACGACCCTCCCGCAGGAACGTGGACCACTCCAGTGACTCCGCGATCGAGCAGCGCGGCGATAGCACGAGCCAGGTGCGCGGTCCAGGTGGGCGTTCCGATCTGCGTGGTTACGACGTTCGGCCGCTTCCCTTCCCGCGCCTGTGCCAGGATGGCTTCCACGAAGTTCCGTCCACCGCGTCCGAAGAGCCAACCGCCGCGTACGATCAGCGTTCCCGGAAGAACTGCCGCTTGCCGCTCCCCTTCCAGCTTCGACCGGCCGTAGACATTGATGGGCAGGACCGGATCGGATTCCAGGTATGGGGAGTTGGCTTTGCCATCGAAGACATAATCGGTGGACATGTAGATCACCCGCGCCCCGCACGCCGCTGCGGCACGCGCCACGTTACGCGCTCCTTCCGCGTTCACTCGGAAGGCTTTGATGGGATCACGTTCGCACTCATTCACTTTCGTGAAGGCGGCCAAGTGGACGACCACCTCCGGCGCAGCGGCGCTTATCCTGGACTCGACGCTCTTAGGATCGGTTACTTCACACGCCGCGTGATCGAGCAAGGTCAGTTGGCGGTCGGCCAGTACGCGGGCCAGGTCTCGTCCCAACATTCCACCCGCGCCGGTGATGACGATGCGTTGGAGCACAGGAGAGGGCTTCAGGTCTTTCCGAACGCGGCCAGTGTCTCGTCGCGCCGCTGATAGTGGCGGTCGTAGTAATCGCGGTATGCTCCCGCCTTCACCCGGCTGACCCAGTCGGAGTGGGTCTTGTACCACTCTACGGTTTGGCGCAATCCAGTCTCGAAACTTTCCTGCGGTTGCCAGGCCAGACTGTTCTTGAGCTTGTCGCAGTTCAGCGCGTAGCGGCGGTCGTGACCCGGCCGGTCCGTGACGTGTTCGAGCAGCGAAGCGGGCCGGTCCACCAATTTCAAGAGCGCCTGAAGCACTTCCAGGTTGCCGCGCGGCGTGCCGCAACCGATGTTGTAGACCTCGCCCGGCTGGCCTTTGTGGAGCAATAAGTCCAGCGCCCGGCAATGATCTTCCACGTGCAGCCAGTCGCGCTGCTGCATTCCATCGCCGTACACCGGGAGGCGCTTGTTCTCCAGCGCGTTGGTGACCATCAAGGGGATGAACTTCTCGGGAAACTGGTACGGCCCGTAGTTGTTCGACGCGCGTGTAATGATCAGCGGCATGCGATAGGTGTGAGCGTAGGACATGGCCAGCATTTCGGCCGCCGCCTTGCTGGCTGCGTACGGGCTGGAAGGCCGCAGGGGCGAGTCCTCGGTCGCGAACTGGTCCGGCGCCATGCTCCCGTACACTTCATCGGTTGAGACGTGCAGGAATCGCGTGACCGGCGTCCGGCGAGCCGCTTCCAGCAGCGCGTAGGTCCCACGGACATTGGTCTCAAAGAACGCTGCGGAATCGAGAATGCTGCGATCAACGTGCGATTCGGCGGCGAAATTCACTATCGCGTCGTGCTCGGCAAGCAATCCGGCGACCAACTGCGCGTCGCAAATGTCACCGCGTACAAACCGCTGATTCACCCCTTCCAGGTTTTCCAGATTCCCGGCGTAGGTGAGCTTGTCGAGATTAGTGACTTGGTAAGTGGGATGCTCGCGCACTACGAAGCGGACGAAGTTCGAGCCGATGAAGCCGGCCCCGCCGGTAACCAGAATCCGCATCTTCATCCCTCACTTGTGCTGGAATTCCCAGTCGTAATGGATATCGGGATCGTTGTAGGCGATCCGGCCCTCGTCATCAGGGTCGTAGAAACGGTCCGTGATGTAGACCAGCAGACCCGGCTGCGATCCCACGATCTTGTAGCCGTGCGCGACGCCTGGCGGGATCTTCAAGAGCCAGGGACGGAGATGGCCGAGGTAGATCGTGTTGGTCCGCCCAAAGCTCGGCGAATCGACGCGCAGGTCGTACAAGACCACCTGGAACATGCCGGAGACCGGCGCCCACAAATCCGTCTGTCGAGTGTGGAAGTGCAGCGCCTTGATCGTGCCCGGGTACGAGAGCGTGCCTGAAACCTGGGCTTTCACGCCCGGACCGAGATGAGCGGCGAGACCCTCGCCCAGACGAGCCAACTCCAAGAAGTATCCACGATCGTCCGGGTAGAGCGCCAAATGCGCCAATGTAACGCCTTGGATCAGACTGGGGCTGTCTGTCTTCAGGATCACGTCGCCGATACCGAGCTTGCCCGCCGGCCGGATGCCCAATCGCAGACCGTCGCGCTCGATCAGTGTTCTGATTTGATCCGTCGCTTGGGAGGATCCGGCCATACCTAGGCCTTCACTCCGCTTTCCGCAGCTTGTGCTGCGGATCCGCGGGTGACGCCGACCGTCATCTTGTTGGCGCCGGTCGAGGCAACCAGATTGGTGGCGCGCTGTAAAGAATCGAAGGTGCCGGCATCGGTCCACCAGCCTTCCAGGAAGTCGTGGGTCAGCGTGCCTTCGGCGATGTATTGGTTGTTGACGTCAGTGATTTCCAGTTCCCCTCGACCCGAGGGCCGCAGCGTCTGGATCTTTTCAAAGACGCTGGCGTCGTACATGTACAAGCCGGTGACCGCATAGTGGGACTTGGGCTGCTTTGGCTTTTCCTCGATGCCGACGATGCGTCCGCCGCGGATCTCCGCCACCCCAAAGCGCTCGGCGTCTTCCACTTCGCGCAGCAGGACCTTGGCGCCCTCTGGCTGCTCGACGAAGTCGGCCACGGCGTCCTTGATGTTTCCCTCGATGATGTTGTCACCCAGGATCACGCAAATGCGCTCGCCGTCCATGAAGGGCTCGGCCAAGCGCAGAGCGTCGGCGATGCCGCCTTCCCCTTCCTGGTAAGCGTAGTGGATTCGCTTCAGTCCGAACTCTTTGCCGTTGGCCAGCAGCCGCAGAAAATCGCCGGCGTTCCGCCCTCCCGTGACGATCAGGATCTCCTGGATGCCCGCATTCACCAGGGTCTGGATCGGATAGAAGATCATCGGCTTGTCGTAGACCGGAAGCAGATGCTTGTTGGTGATTTTTGTGAGCGGAAAGAGGCGGCTGCCCGTGCCTCCTGCCAGAATGACACCCTTCAGCATGGACGCTCCGCAGCCGCAAACTCAGGTTTTGCCAGCATATAAACGCTTAGTATATATCAGTCTGGATTCCAGCCAAGGAGACGCGATGAAACACTACCGTTGGGACGACGTACCACTCGAAGCGCTCAGCCCGACCATCGGCCGCCGAATGATCACCGGAGAAAAGTCCATGGCCGCTCGGGTCTATCTGAAGAAGGGCGCCGTGGTACCGGAGCACAAGCACGAGAACGAACAGATCACCTTCATCTTGAAGGGCGCGCTGGAATTCCAGATCGACGGCCGCACCGTGATGGTCCGCGCCGGCGAGGTCCTGGTGATTCCGTCCTGGATGCCGCACAGCGCCACGGCGGTGGAGGACACCGACGACCTGGACCTGTTTTGCCCGCCGCGGCAAGACTGGCTGACCGGCAACGACGCCTACCTGCGGGGGAAATAGCATGGACGTGGGGTTGCGTGGCCGCGTGGCCATCGTGGCAGCGTCGTCGAAAGGACTGGGGAGGGCCGTGGCTGCCGCGCTGGCCGGCGAAGGCGTCCACTTGGCTCTTTGCGCTCGCGGCGGTGAGACGCTGGAAGCGACCGCGCGTGATCTCGAGTCTCGTCACGGAGTCCAGGTCCTCCGGCGTGCATTGGACGTGACCAACGCCGACGCGGTGTCGTCCTTCGTACAGGAGACCGCCGAGCGCTTCGGGCGGCTGGACATCTGCGTCACCAACGCCGGCGGTCCTCCGGCGAAGAGCTTTCTCAGCATCACTGCGGAGGAGTGGCGAGCTGCAGTGGACCTGAATCTCATGAGCACACTCTACTTTGCACGCACGGTGATCCCGCACATGCAGAAGCTCCGCTGGGGCCGCCTGGTTACCATTACCTCGGTGACCGTCAAGCAGCCGCTGGATGGTTTGGTACTGTCGAATGCTGTGCGCGCGGCCGTCGCCGGGCTGGTGAAGAGTCTGGCCAACGAGTTCGGCAAGGACAACATTCTCGTGAACAACGTGTGTCCAGGTTTCACTTTGACGAACCGACTGGATGAACTCTCTACCGTCATCGCTTCCGCTGAGGGCATTACGCGCGAGGAAGTGCAGGCACGGTGGACGCGGACTATTCCGATGGGCCGCTTGGGGCGTCCTGAGGAGTTTGGCGCCTTCGTGGCCCTGCTCTGTTCCGAGCAGGCTTCCTACGTATCAGGCACCTCGACGGCCGTCGATGGCGGATTCGCCAGAAGCTTGCTGTGAGCCGGGAGCTTCTCTTTCCGGCTCGGTGCTCTCCGTGCCTCGGTGGCCGATTTCATCCGGCAATCAAAGAGTCGGCGAATCAGGACACTA
>CAYPHP010000252.1:0-3126 GCA_964410045.1 uncultured Acidobacteriota bacterium
GGCTTGATCCTGGTCACCGGTCCCACCGGTTCAGGCAAGAGCACCACGCTCTACTCCATGCTGTCGCGCCGGTGCTCGCCCGAAGTGAACATCGTCACAGTGGAAGACCCCATCGAATATCAGTTGGCCGGTGTGAACCAGGTGCAGGTGAACGTCAAAGCCGGGCTCACCTTCGCCAGTTGCCTGCGGTCCATCCTGCGGCAGGACCCGGACGTGGTTCTGCTTGGAGAGATTCGCGACCTGGAAACGGCAGAGATTGCCTTCCACGCCGCCATGACCGGCCACTTGGTCTTGAGTACCTTGCACACCAACGGCACGCTGCCCACGATCGCCCGGTTGCTGGATTTGGGGGTGGAGGCGCCGGCCATCACCTCTTCCATCATGCTGATTACCGCACAGCGCTTGGCGAGGCGCATCTGCCTGGGCTGCAAGGAAACCTACCTGCCTTCCAGCGGGCTGTTGGAAAAACTGAAGCTGGATGAACCCAACACCGTCTTCTACCGCGGCAAGGGGTGCGCGGCTTGCGGCAACTCCGGTTACGCCGGGCGCGTGGGCATCTACGAACTGCTGAGCATGACCCCCAAGATGCAGGGCCTGATCAATCGCAAGGCCCCGGAAATCGAGTTGCGCAAGGCCGCCGGGATCGCCGGAACGCGGTTCTTGCTGGAAGACGCCATGGAGAAAGTCCGTCAAGGCGTGACCACGCTGGACGAGGTGCTCCGGGTGATCCAACTCCAGGAAGAGGAAATCGTTCGTTGCCCGCAATGCAGTTCATTCATCAACCTGGATTTCTCCACTTGCCCCTACTGCATGCACGCGTTGCGCAACGTATGCCAGTCCTGCGGGCAAGAACTGAAGTTGGACTGGGGCATCTGTCCATACTGTAACGCCCAGGTCGCGGCGCGGGCCGCCAAGGCGGGCGCGGTTCCCAAGGCTGGTGCCGACGTTCCCGAATTCGAAGTTCTGGAATCATCCCCCGACGTGCCCGAGACTGCTCCCGCGGCCGTCCTGTCGCCCTCACCCGCGCAGGCGCCCGTTGAACTGGAAGCGCCCGTGGCGGAACCTCAGTCGGCGCTCGGACGGACACCTGTACTGGCCCCGGTGAAGACGCCTTACATCCTGGTGGTGGACGACGACGACAGCATCAAGAAAGTGATCAAGAAAGCCTTGCGCCAGCTTCCCCTGGAAGTGGAAGTGGATACAGCCGGAAACGGACTGGAAGCCATGGCCAAGGTGGACGAGAGGCCGCCGGACCTGGTGATGTTGGACGTGATGATGCCGGGGATGGACGGATTCACGGTCTGCCAGAAGCTGCGCGAAGGACTCCGCACCGCTTTTGTTCCCATCATGATGCTCACCGCCGACGCCAACGAGAGCAACCGGACTAAGGGCTTTTTGCTGGGGACCGACGACTACGTCAGCAAGCCGTTCTCGGTTCCGGATCTGAACGCCCGGGTCCTGCGGTTGCTGCGGCGCACCTACGGCTTGTAGTTATTGCGATCCCACCGCCGGCAGCCGGACGATAAAGCGCGATCCTTCGTTCAGCTTGCTCTCCACCCACAACTTGCCGGAGTGTTCATGCACCAGTGCTTGGCAGATCGCCAGCCCTAATCCAGTGCCTTGCTTGCGGGTTTCGGCGACCTGCTCGAATTTCCCGAAGACCCGGTGCAGGTCGGCTTCCGGAATGCCTCGGCCGTGATCGATCACGCAGCACTGTACCCAGCCGTCGGAAACCCCGACCTCGACGCAGACCTCGCCATTGGTCGGTGAAAACTTGATGGCGTTCGACAGCAGGTTGGTGATCACTTGTTCGATGCGGTCTTTGTCCACCTCCACCAGAGGGAGGTCGTTGGCGCTCTCCATTTTCAGATGAACCTCGTGCTGGTCGGCCAAAGCCTTGACGCCGCGGACGGCTCGCTCCACCGTCTCGCTCAGATCCATGCGCACCAAGTCCAGCCGCAATTGCCCGGCCTCGATCTTGGACAGATCCAGGATGTCGTTGATCAAGCGGATCAAGCGATTGCAGCCGTTTTGAGCGATCTCCAGCAGTTCCTGGGCATCGATGGTGATCTCTCCGGCCATGCCGCTGAGAATCAGGTCGATCGACCCTTTGATCGACGTCATCGGCGTGCGCAACTCATGCGAGGCCACCGAAATGAACTCCGTCTTCATGCGGTCAATCGCTTTTTCCCTGCTGATGTCGTGGTAGGCCAGCAACCGGCCCACGATCTGTCCCGCGGGATCGCGCAAAGGCCCGCTGTCTTCGCGCAGCCAAAGAGCCTGCCCGTCAGCTCGCCACTCCAATTCTTCGGAGTGGGTTGTGGCCGGGTCCGCGGGAAGTTGCATCCGCGCCTGAAACACCAACTGGGACGAGAAGTGGGCGTCAAACAGCGGGGTCATTTCCACCAACGGCCGGCCCACCCATTGCTCGGGTTCCGTTCCCAAGCGATTGGCCAGGGCGCGGTTCAGGAACAGGATGTGGTTTTCCAAATCCAGCGCCAGCACGCCGGAGGTCAGGGAATCCAGAACTTGTAACGGCAATGAAGACATGTTCGGCAATCTCAAGCCTCCGTCTTCCGGCTCAGCATGGCGACAATCTGATCATGCAGCGTCATGGGGTCAAAGGGCTTGACCAGGTACCCCAGCGCGCCGGCCTCCAGGCCCTGCTTCATCTCGAACTGTTGCGCCTTGGCCGTCAGGAAGATCACCGGGATCGCCTTGGTGTCGGGACCTTGCTTCAAGCGGCGGCAGGTCTGGTAGCCATCCAACTTGGGCATCATGACGTCGAGCAGGATCAAGTCGGGCTTCAACTCTCCGGCCACCGCCAGACACTCTTCGCCGTTGCTCACCACCACGACGTCCTTCGTGCCTCTGACATACAAGCTCATGCGCAAAACTTTCTGAATGTCCACATCATCTTCCACTACCAGAACCTTGGACAGGGTCATCCGGGACCGCCTCCTCTGCTTTCCGCCAGCGCTCGGTTCGAAACTTCGCGCAGCCTCTCGAGATCCAACGGCTTCTCCAAGTAATAGTTTGCTCCCTCAGCGAGGGCGATGCTGGCATCGGGTCGCACCGATATACAAATGATCGGAATGCGATCCGTTTCCGGACTGCCCCGCAACG
>CAYPHP010000252.1:3136-6121 GCA_964410045.1 uncultured Acidobacteriota bacterium
CACCGTCCCGCCCGCTCGACGGTGGCGGTGGCCGGACTGCCCCGCAACGTCCGGATGACGTTCACGCCGTCAGGTTGGGGCATGATCAAGTCCAGGGTCAACATGTCGGGACGGTAGCGGCGCGCCAGTTCAATAGCTTCCCGGCCGTTGTGGGCCACGATCACGCGATGGCCTTGCGACTCGAAGACGTAGGAAATCACCCGGGTCACGTCCTCATCGTCGTCCACCACCAGGATCAACCCGGCGCCTACCGCGGGCGTATGCGCCGAGGCGGATTTCGTGGCCGGCGCCGCAGCTACTGCTTCTTCATCCACCGCCGGCCAAGTGACGAAGAATGTGCTGCCCTTGCCTTCCTCGCTCTCCACCCGGATTTCCCCGCCGTGGGCTTCCACGATCCGCCGGCAAATGGCCAACCCCAGTCCGGCTCCCTGGCTTTCCCTGGTCAGCGCGCCCTGGGCATGCTCGAACGTGGAAAAAAGGCGGGCCTTGAAATCCGGGGACATGCCCCGGCCGAAATCCTGTACGGAAACTTCCACCCGCTCCTCATGAGCCCGCGCCGAGACGATCACCCGGCTTTGCTCGGGGGAGAACTTGATGGCGTTACCCAGAAGGTTGATCAACACCTGTTCCACGCGGCGGGCGTCGCCGCGCACCGCGGGCAGGTTGTCCGGCAGCGCCGTCTCCAGAGTTACCTGGCGCATTTCCGCCGGTGTCGCCACCGCCTCAATCGCCCGCTGGACGCTTCTGGACAAGGACATCGGCGCCAGCCGCATGCGCATTTGACCGCGCTCCAACTGGAAGATGTCCAGAATGTCGTTGATCAAGGCGATCAGCCGGTCGGCGTTGGTCAGAGCGATGTCCAGCAGTTCGCGCATATCTGCGGAGGGCGCTCCGGCAGCCCCGCCGCGGATCAGCCCCAGCGAGCCCTTGATCGAAGTGAGCGGGGTGCGCAACTCGTGGGAGATGGTGGAGAGGAATTCCATCTTCAAGCGGTCCACCTCGCGCTCCCGGTTCAGGTCCAGAGAGGTGGCGATGCGGCCCAGGATTTTCCCGTCGGCCCCGCGCATCGGGGTGCTGAACAGGCGCACCGCCAGGCCGCCCGGCCCGTCCAGTTCCAGAACGATTTCGTCCACCCGCGCAGGATCATGCTTCAGGTCGTGGACCTTGCGCTCCACGGATTCAGGGTCCACCAACCGGTGGCGGACCTGCTCGATCAGCACGGCCAGTTCGCAGCCGATCACGGTTTCCATGGGCAAGCCGAGGACTTCGCTCACCCGCCGGTTGCACATGACAACTTTCGACTCGCTGTCCAGGACGATGACCCCTTCACCGATCGTTTGCAGGACCGTCTGCAGCTTCTCGCGTTCGTCTTCCAGAGTCTGCGAGAGCTTGACGACCTCGGTCTCTTGTTGTCCGGCGAAGCTCTTCAGCTTGTCGTCCCGTGCCCGCAGTTCATCCACCGTCTGGTTGAAGCCGCGGACCAGTTCTGCCACTTGGTCGTCACCTTCCGCGACCAGCCGGGGGTACTCTCCCTGGCGCAACTCGGTCATCGCCTCGGTGAGTTTCCGGAGGCGGCGGGAGACGATCCAGTAGTTCACGACGCCCGCCAGAAACACCACTCCCACTACTCCCAGGCTGGCCAGGATGGAAATGAAGATTTCGGTTCGCTCGACGTGCTCGCCCCGGGGCAACTGCCAGATCGAGACGAGGTTCTTGAGGACGACGAAGAAGGCCGCGATTCCGGAAACCAGAAGGAACTGGCGGGATAGTCGTTTGGGCCACATCGCGCCAGTCGAGGAGCCTCCTTGGGTCCCGGTTCGAGAGAAGCCCGCTGCTTCCCGGATCTCTCGCGGATTATACCTTTGCGCAGTCGAGGCTATCAAGCGCCATCCGGCTTCACACGCAGTCTATTGATGCCTATGTGACCACTGCTGTTGAGGTTGCGTCACCGTGTGATAGCCTATGCCGGGACAAGAAACATGCAGATGACCAAGCGCGATTTCGCGTTGCTCCACCACTTGTTTGCGGAGGTGATCGCGGAAGAAATCAAGGCCCCGCTGGCCACGCCTTCGATAGTGGTCGCGGCCCTCCAGGAAATCTCTGCCGGACAGAACGTGGAAGAAGAGACGGCTCCCGATCTGGTGAACTGGCTCTCGTTGCTGGACCTCTGCGCCACACCGCGCGTGTTGCGCACGGGCATCGAGCAGCGCAAGCCGGTCGAGGAGGCCTTGGTGGCTTTGGTGCGCTTTCTATGCGCCAAGCCCGTGCGTAACGAAACGGATCCGGATCGCACAGAGTGGGTTCTCACGCACATCTTCAAGGAACGGCGCGCCCGCTCGGGCTCCATCGGCAACGTCCACGATCAGGTCGTGGCCATGCTGGCCAGGCGCGAAGCGCCCGGACAGAAGGCCTCCACGGAGAGCCTGCTGACCGAACTCTCCGGCCTGCTGGACGAGATCACTTCGTTCCAGAGCTTCGAGGTGCTCACCAATTCAGGGGTCATCTTGCGCGGTCGCGAAATCAAGCAAGGCCTGAAGGAAGACTTCTTCCATCCGGAAGTGCTGGCCACCATCGTCAACTACAACCTGATCTTCAGCAAGAAGTTCGACCAGCTATTCCAGGCCGTCAAGGTTCAGGCCAAAGAGGTGGCCGGAGAATTGGCGCGCCGCGACTACCGCTACACAACTGCGGACTTCAAGGCTCTCAGCGGAACCGCTCCCGGCGCGCGCCCGGCAGGGCCGCCGACGGCGGCGTTTCCGCGGCCGCACCGGCCGAGTCCCAGCCCGATGAACTCCTGGACCGGATCCGCTCCATGGGAGTCAACCCGGAGGAGGAGCGCCGCAAGCTGCGCAACCTGCTGGCCAACATGACCTCCTTCGTCCAGGCCACCACCGGGCGGGCCATCGCCGAGATCCCGCTTCCTCATTCCGAACTCTTCGTCACCCCGTGGGAAGAGCGGGCGCTCTCGGTTGAGTACCCCGCCTC
>CAYPHP010000253.1:0-6119 GCA_964410045.1 uncultured Acidobacteriota bacterium
AGCCACTCCGGGAAGTGACCCAGTCGCAGCAGCGGGTAAAGGATCTGGTTGCCGAAGAGCTTGCGGCCCATCGTGAAGTAGTAGATCGGCACGCCAAGGTTGAACATCCACTGCACCTTCGGCGTGTTCCGCCAGAAGTCCAGGTTGTAGCGCCAGCAGGTGAAGAAGAACTCCCACTGCAAGTCGGTTAACCGGAAAAGCTTGGCGCTTTCTTTGTTCTGGAGACGAGTGTCGTCGAGCGGCGTGAACAGCGTCGGAACCACGCTCCACTTGGCGAACTTCAAGGAGTGCAGCAGGTCCAGCGAGAGCCTGGTATCCTCGGGCTTCTCGTCCGGCAGGCCCAGGATCCAAGTGCAGAACGGGAACCAGTTGTTCCTGTTCAACAGCTCCATGCCCTTCAGGATCACTTCGGGCCACTGCTCGGATCGGAAGGGATAAGCCTTGCCCTTCATGTATTGATCGAAAAGGCGCGGAGAGCCGGTTTCGATGCCCACGAACAGAGTCTGGAAGCGCTTGTCGGGATGCGTCGAGGAATTGTGCTGATGGACGCTTCGGCCTACCGCGACGGGGGCCAGTTCCTCCATCATGGTTGGATTGGTCAGGACCGGGGCCATCGTCCCGTGGGTCAGGCTTAGGTAATTGACCCCGGGCACCGCGGCTACTTCCTCGAACAGGCGTTTCAGGGCCGGAACGTTGGTATCGAACTTAGGCCCCTGTTCGTAGAGGAAGAGGTCCTCGGTCACAAACAGGATGGTGTCGGCGCCCTCAGCCACCTGGGTCCGCACGTTGGCCAGGATCTGTTCGAGGGGAATGCTCTTACCGGCGCGCAAAGCCACTGAGCAGAATTGACAGCCACGTCCGCAGCCGCGGGTGATTTCCACTGCGCCGAAGGTCGAGCGGTGCCGGATCGGCGGGATGCTGTCGAGCCGCGGGCTCTGCCCTGTCACCTTGCGCGGCAGCGGCTCGCCGTTCACCGCCTTCTCGAAGAGCGGCAGGACCACGTCCTCGGCTTCGCCGTCCACCAGGGTGTCGATCAGCCATTCGTCCTGCAGGTCCTTCTTCTCAATCTGCCAGGAGCCCGGGCCGCCAACGATGATCTTGAGATGCGACTTGTGCTGGCGCAAGACCGGATGCAGGATCAGCCGGCGAAATTCGGATGCGTTGATGGGCTCGACTTCGCGGCCGTAGAAATAGGCGTAGACGTCGGTGGCAAAGGTGATCCCCAAGGGGTTGTGGGCGTGGATGCCCACAACCTTCGTCTCCGTCCCGACGAACAAGTGCAGTTGGTCGGGATAGCAGACCACCACGTCCTCGGCCTTGAACTTCTGCAGAAGCAGGGCCTCGACCACGCGCAGGCCGTTGGGCACGTATTTGGCCTGACCGTCGGGCCAAGTCTCGGTCTGCGTGGCCCAATCGGTGTTCATCAGCGTGGCGTATCGTGCGGGCAGGGTGGCCAGCAGCATCTGCCGCCAGGTACTGCGCAGGTATTCGGTGGATTCGGAAGTGCTTGCTGCGAGGACTATCTTTTTCCCAGGCGTATCCATCGGCTCTCTCACCTATTGAGCTGAGTGCAGAGTTCCCTTCCCTCACCGCCTCCCTCATGGATCCAGTTGGAGGCACCCCTTGAAGGAACTCGCCTAAAAACGAAGATTCTATTAAGTTGGCTGTGGAATGTACACGGATTTCAGCGGACGGCAATGGCTGGGCGCCGAAGTGGTGAATTTGGCGTTTTTCGGGACCATGACCCTCCTGGCCTGGGTCCAGCGGCTGGACCCGGCCCGCCGCTGGCGGGTTATCGGCCTGGGGGTGCTGGGAGCCGTCCTCACGCTCGGTGGGGCGTGGACCGGGTTGCCCGTTGTCCGCGAGTGGCTGCCGGTGCTCTTGATGCTGCTGGCCTACTGGCAAAGCGGGCCCTTCTTTGCACGACCGAATGAGCGATTCCAGGCCTTCCTGCTGGACCTCGACCATCGTCTGAGGGCTGAAGCGCAGCCGCCCGCCTGGGTCGCTCAAGTCCTGGAACTGGCTTACGTGTTCTGCTATCCCCTGCTCCCGATGGGGATGGCACTGCTCTACGCCGCCGGTCAGCGGCAGGCAGCCGACTTCTACTGGACCGCCGTGCTCGCTCCCACGTACGTTTGTTACGCCCTTCTTCCCTTCCTGCCCACGTCGCCACCCCGCGCGCTGGAGCCGCCCAGACCGGCGGCCGGTGTGCGGCGCTTGAATCAGTGGCTGGTCCGCAATGGCAGTATCCAGGCCAACACCTTCCCCAGCGCTCACGTGGCTGCGACCATGTCCGCGGCACTGGTGCTGGTGGTGGTGCTGCCTGCAGGATGGTGGGTCGGCTGGGTCTTCCTGGCGGTGGCCTTGGTGATCGCCGCCGGCGCAGTGTTGGGCCGGTATCACTATCTAGCGGATGCGATCTTTGGCGCGTTGCTGGCAGTCATTTCAGCAGTCCTCTTTTCGCCGCATGGACCGTAAAGACGGTGGCCCAAGTGTTCAGATCCGCGCTGCCGGATTGGTAAGGCAAGCCTCCCGAACGGTGCTGCATGCGCGTCAGCCACGCCAGACCTCGTGTGATGGACCGCGCGAAAGCCTGCCCGTCTACCTCGGACCACAGCCTGACGGCCTGTGCTGTGGCGTCGGTTCGGCATAGGCCCCAGGCACGCCGTCCGTCGTGCCAGGCGGGCAGTCCGCCGCAAGGTCTCTGGACCCCGGCTAGCCATTCTGCACTTTCCCGGACCACGGGTCGGAGGTTGGAGCCGTTCCGTCTGGTGAGGCCCAACAAACCCTCTAGCGCATAGCAATGCGCGTGCAAATACGTGCGCTGGGAACGAGCGTGAATGCGGAAGCGTCCGCCACGAAAGAGGGGAAGGAGATCTTCCATCAACCGCGAGGCTAGGCCATCACAATCGTCTCCGAGGCCGCCCTGCCGGCAAGCTTCCAAGCAGGTGAGAACCCGGAGTTGGTGGCAGCCGTAGGATGCGCTCCAGTGCCCGTCGCCGGAGATGGGGGCTGAAGTAGCCCGCCGAAAGCGCAAGGCCGAATCGAGGAAACCAAACAGGCGATCCTTCAAACGAACAGTCAGCACACCACCGGCGCGCTCGTGCGCCAGCAGCCCCGTGAGAACGACGGCGGTATCGAACAAATACTCCACGCCATCCCGTCCACAACCGCCACGCGGCGAGACGTCGCGCGCCAGGCGGACTGCAATCCGCTCCCGAAGAGCGGCAGTGCGTACCCCATCCTGCGCTAGCAATTCCAGCAGGAAACCCGCGGCCTCCGGGTAGGGATACCCAGGATGCTCGGGATTCACCCAGGAGAGCACCGCACCATCAGGTTTCAGGGGAGCGCGCCGCAACCAGGTCCGCATGGCTGGCAGCGAAAGAGGCATTCAATCGCCAGTATACTATGGGCAGAATGCAGGAAATCGATCCGGACGTCCAGGCAGCGCGACTGCCCACAACTCTCTGGATCGAGCTGACCTCAAAGTGCCCATTTGATTGCGTATTCTGTTCTCGAAAGTTGCTCCGCGGCGAAGGCGAGCACATGGATTTCGGGCTGTTTCGCTCCATCCTTGCGCAGCTCGACCGTCCCGAGATCATTAGACTGAATTATTCGGGTGAATCCATCCATTATCCCCGCCTGGATGAGGCGATTCGCCTGGCAACCGCTACCGGGGCGGTGACGGAACTGGTCACAGCACTGGCTTCGGTGACGCCGGCGACGCTACGCGAAATCCTCGAGGCCGGGCTGGACCGTTTGAGCGTGTCCTTGCACGCGCTGGACAGCAGTCTCTTCCGGCAGCTCTATCGCTTCAGCTCCTTGGAGACCATGCGCCAGCGTATCGATCAGTTCATGCAGATACGCGCCGAGCTGAGTGCCAGGACGGCGTTGGACTTCGCGTTTGTCGCCATGGACACCAACCTCGGTGAACTTACGGCGGTGGCATGGCTCTCAGAATCGCTCGGAGTCACCGACATTTCCGTCCACCCCGTGCTCAAGCGCGATCCGATCCCGGCGGACTTTTCCCGCGAGACGTCTGGCGTGACGCTCACCGAAGGCTTCCGAACACGGCTGGGAGAAGCGGTTAGCGAAGCGCGCCGCCGCCACCCCGGGGTACGCATCCAGGTAGCCAATCCGGCCGCCTCGACCGGTCACACCCTGCAGGATGTCCCTGGCGCGTTCCCTGGACCACTGCCGCTTGGCGGACGCATCGCCACTTGCGAGCAGAGTCCGTGGGAAACGGTCCACATCCTGGCCAATGGCGATGTGATGCCTTGTGAAGTGCAGGACAAGATCGCGCTGGGAAATCTGCGGACTGAAACCCTGGCGGAAGTCTGGCGGGGTGAGCGCTATCGCGAATTCCGGCGCCGCTATGCCACTGGAGAGAATCCGCACTGCCGCGAATGTCCCTGGAAGCTGGCGTACCGCCCGGCGGCTTGGACGGAACGAGTGGCCCCGCCCTGTGGAAGCGCGCAATTGTTGCGCGGCTGGTATGCGCCCGAGGACGGATTGGTCTGGAGCAAGCCTGGGAGCCTTCTGGTGCTGGCAAGCGCGCGCCCTGCCCGCCTCTTGCGTATGGGCGGCGTTCTACCGCCAGGGCAGAACGGGATCGCCAATCACCTGCGGCTGGCGAGCGGCGGTGCGGCTCTCGGCGAGTGGAAGAACGAATCCTCCAAGCTTCTGCCGTTGGAGATCTCCTGCCCGCTGGAGCAGCCGGCTGGCCAGCCCCTCTACCTGGAGCTGACCACGCGTCACGCCTATTCGCCCGCACGCCAGGGCCAAGGTGCGGACCAGCGCGTCCTGGGATTCGCCCTCCAGTATGCCGAACTGGCCTAAACGATGGTGGCGCTTGCCGCTGGTACCCGGCATATATGCCGGGACCTGGCTGCTGGACAAACTCGTTCGGCCCTCGCTCGATGATCCGGAATACCTGCCTTACTCACCCGGCGTCTCGGTGATTGTCCCGGAACGTGGCAACAGCGAGATTCTACGGACCTGTCTGACCAGCTTGCGGGCGGCTTTGGAGATCTCCGAGCCGTATGAGGTTCTGGTGATCGTCAACGGCAGCGATCCCCACGAGTACAGTTCCCTATCGTCCCAATTCCCGGAAGCGAGGTTCTTCTTTTTCCCGCAACCCATGGGATTCTCCCAGGCGATTACCGCCGGCTTGCGCGACGCCCGCTATGACTGGGTGTACCTGCTAAACAGCGACATGCGCCTGGAGCCGGATGCGCTTCGCGAGGTCCTGGCCTGGCGGGCTCCGCAGGTCTTTGCCGTGGCGTCCCAGATCCTCTTTGACGATCCGACGCGCCGGCGCGAGGAGACCGGTTGGACCGGCAGCCGCTTTTCTGACGGCTGGCTGGAAATCTTCGACGCTCTGCCCGAGGACCCTGACATCGTGCGCGGGCATCTCTATGCGGGCGGCGGGTCTTCGCTCTTTCGCCGAACACTGCTGGAACGATTGCTGGACACCGACCATCCTTACCACCCTCTCTACTGGGAAGACGTGGAGTGGGGAATGCGTGCGTGGATGCTGGGCTACGACGTGCTGTTTTGCCCGCGCTCGAAGGCCTGGCACCGCTATCGTGCCACGGTCAACAAGTTCTACCAGCCCGCGGAAGTGGACCGGATCTTTCGCGCCAACGGTTATCGCTGCCAGTTTCGGAACACCGTATTGCCACCATTCTCTCGCCGGCTCTGGCAATGGCTTTGGAGCCAGGACAGCGAGATTTTTCTCGAAATGCTCGGGCAGGCCGAGGCGTGGCGCATTCTGCGGGCCCGTTCCCGTGCCTTGTCAGCCCCCTGCCGCCATCTGTCACTGGGGTACACGGCTGCCCGCTACTACCCGGCGCCTCTCACCGTCAGAAAGGAACGGAAAGCGGTCGTAGTCGTCACCCCCTACGCGCAGTTCCCACCCGCTCACGGCGCAGCCGTGCGTCTGCAACATATGCTCGAAGCGCTGGGGGAACGCTATCGCGTGGTCCTGCTGGGCGACGAGGCTGACCGCTGCAAAAACGTGCCTCGTGCGGACCTTGAGTGCCTGGCGTCGGTTCACTTAGTCGGTGGCCGCCCGGAATCAGATCCCGACGGACTTCCACGCCTGGCCCGGATCGCTG
>CAYPHP010000254.1:0-1341 GCA_964410045.1 uncultured Acidobacteriota bacterium
TTGAAGTGCGGCGCAAGGTGGTGGTGGGAGACGACCGCGAGAGTCTGGACAAGGCCATCCGCTGCGCTCTGGGCGCCGACGGTGGCGCCGGTCTGCTGATCCTGATGGGCGGGCTGGGTCCCACGGAGGACGATCGGACGCGCGAGTCGCTCGCCTGCGTCCTGGGACGCCGCGTCTACCTCGACGAGGGTGTGGCAACGGGTTTGCGCGAACGCTTCCGCCGCCGCGGCATGGAGATGCCCGAGATCAACCTGCGCCAGGCGATGGTCGTCGAGGGTGCGGAAGTGTTGGAGAATCCGAAAGGCAGCGCCCCGGGCCAGTGGATCGAGGAAGGCGGACGGTGCATTGCCCTGCTCCCCGGTCCGCCGCATGAGGCCGAGGCGGTCTTTGACCGGCATTGCTTGCCGCGCCTTGAACGATTAGTCCCGGGATCGCCGCTGGTCACGCGGGTGCTGAAGATCGCTGGCATGTTCGAGTCGCAAGTCGACCAAGTGGCCGCCCCAATCTACCGCCGTTATGAGAATCCAGCGACCACCATACTGGCGTCGCCCGGCGAAATCGAATTGCACCTGAGAGCCACCGGCGCTTCTGAACAGGAAGCCCGCGAACGGGTCGACGAGTTGGCCGGGAAGCTGAAGGCGGCTCTGGGCGACAAAGTCTTCTCTGAGAATGGCGAGACCCTTCCGGAAGTGTTGGGCCGTCTGCTGCTCATGCAGCACAAGACGCTGGCGGTGGCCGAAAGCTGTACCGGAGGAATGGTCGGCGAGAGGATGACGCGCATTCCCGGCAGTTCCGCTTACTTCCTCGGGAGCTTGGTCACGTACAGTAACGACGCCAAGGTCAACTGGCTGGAGGTCCCGCGCAAAGTCCTGGAGACCGAAGGCGCGGTGAGCGCGGAGACCGCGCGCATCATGGCGGAAGGCGTCCGCCGGCGACTGGCCGCCTCCATCGGATTGGCGATCACCGGGATCGCTGGTCCCGGCGCCAGCGGAAGCAACAAACCGGTGGGGCTGGTCTATCTCGCGGTGGCCGACGAGAAAGGACATCGGGTCAGCGAACGGCAGTTCCCTGGCGACCGTCAACTCGTGCGGACCCAGGCGGCGCAGGTGGGGATGGACATGGTCCGCCGCTGGCTCATGCAGGTGTAGGACAGGCTGTCCAGCCTGTCCCCCGGAATCAGTATGAGACTGTTCGTAGCGATCGACATTCCCGAGGGCCTCACCGCAGACATCTCCAAACTGATCGCCCGTATCAAGCGTCCCGGGCCGAAATGGGTGGACGCGAACAACCTCCACTTGACCTTGAAGTTTATCGGCGAGAATGCTGATTTAGAAGGTATTA
>CAYPHP010000254.1:1441-6109 GCA_964410045.1 uncultured Acidobacteriota bacterium
GTGCTTTACCAGAGCCGACTTTCGCCGTCGGGATCGTCCTACACTCCGCTGCGCCGGTTCCCCCTTGTGGAACCGCCGCGATCTGCGTAATCTGCGGATGGTGTCCTATCTCGCCCTGCTCGCCGCGTATCTGCTGGGGGCGATTCCATTTGGCTATCTCATCTACCGTGGAAAGACGGGGCAGGACATTCGCTCGCAAGGCAGCGGCAACATCGGAGCGACCAACGTGGCCCGCGTTGCCGGCAAGGGCGCTGGCGCGCTGACCCTGGCGCTGGACGTGGCTAAGGGCTATCTGGGCGTCCTGCTGGGCGCTTGGGCCAGTCAGGGTGACCCCGTCTGGATGACCTGCGCAGGCGTCGCTGTCCTGCTCGGGCATATGTTCCCGGTCTTCCTGCGCTTTCGTGGAGGCAAGGGAGTAGCTTCGGCCCTGGGAGCGTTCGCTGCCCTGGCGCCACTGGCCGTGCTGGCGGTGATGGCCGTCTTCGTGATCCTGGTGGGCATTTGGCGATATGTATCCCTGGGCTCGATTGTCTCCGCGCTGCTCTTCCCCTTGGCGGCCTGGGTGCTGTATCATCCGCCCGCCGGGCAAACCGTGGGGGCGACGGTGGCCGCCGTCTTGATCGTGGCCAAGCATCACGCCAACATCCGGCGACTGTTGTCCGGGCAGGAGCCAAAGTTCCGCGCATGAATCTGGCGATTATTGGCGGCGGCAGTTGGGGCAGCGCGCTGGCGGTGATCCTTGGCCGGGCTCATGCTGTCCGCTTTTGGATCTACGAAGCCGATATCTGCGCGCGCCTGCGCGAGACCCGCGTCAACGACGTCTTCCTTCCCGGCTTCTCCCTGCCCGAGAATGTCCAGCCGACCAACGACTTTGCCGAGGCCCTGACCGACGTTGAGCTGGTGCTTTCGGTCATGCCGTCGGAACATTGCCGGGCCCTCTACACCCAGATGCTTCCGCACCTGCGCCCGGAGATGCTCTTCGTCAGCGCGACGAAAGGCATCGAGTTGCGGACCCTGCTGCGGACCACGGAAGTGATTCGCCAAACAGTCGGATCGAAGTTCGCGCCGCGGCTCGGAGCCCTGTCCGGACCCACCTTCGCCAAGGAGATCGCCCGTGGCGACCCCGCCGCCGCGGTCATCGCTTCCGAGGACAAGGAGATGGCTCGCGCGGTCCAAGATGCGTTTTCGAGTGGAACTCTGCGCCTCTATACCAACACCGATGTGGCTGGAGTCGAGTACGCGGCCTCGCTGAAGAACGTGATCGCGATTGCCGCGGGCATCTGCGAAGGGTTGGGCCTGGGCAGCAACACCATGGCCGCGCTGGTCACCCGAGGCCTGGCCGAGATCACCCGCCTGGCTTGCTCGTTGGGCGGACGCCGGGAGACTCTGGCCGGTCTCGCAGGCATGGGAGACTTAGTCTTGACCTGTACCGGAGCCTTGAGCCGCAACCGTACGTTGGGCATGGAACTGGCGCGCGGCCGGTCGCTCAAGGAGATCCAGGCCTCGACGCGGATGGTGGCCGAAGGCGTCAACACCACGGGCGCCGCGGTCGAGCTGGCTCGGCGTCAAGGCGTAGAAATGCCGATTACCGAGCAGATGCAGAAGGTCTTATTCGAGGGGCGCTCTCCGAAGGACGCGCTCCGCGAGCTGATGGAGCGGTCGTTGAAAGGAGAGTAGGCGGAGAGGCAGTACCTATGATCCACGCGTCCGCCGAGCCGTAGATGGTAGAATGACCCAGAACCAAAGGGCAAGTTCGTGAAGCGCATACCTATCCTGTACCTGGCGTTCGGATTGCTGGTGGCCGTGAGTGTGCCGCCCCTCACCTTCTTTGGTCTCAAGCTGATTGAGATCAATCGCCAGACCCTGGAGACCAACGAGCAGGAACTGCAGAACACCCTGGCGCGAACCATCGCCCACCAGATTACTCTCTACGAGGGCAACTCCCGCCAGCTCCTGCGAACCTTTGCCCGCACGCTGGAAGGCGTGGACCTGAGCGCGGCGAAGATGGACAGCCCGGCGGTCCGCGACAAGCTCGAGCAGTTCGTCGCCGGGGATTCCAACATGCTCTACGTGACCCTGCTGAACGAACAGGGGAAAGGCATCCGCGCCGGCAGCTACAGCGCGGACGGCGACCCGTTTGTCCTGAAGGTTCTGGAACGCGGCTTCGTGGCGGTACAGCAGGATCAGAGCTACTTCAGCACGCCGGTGCTGGTGACCCGTGCAGGAAAGCAGACGCCGATCGCGGTCCTGGCTCAGCCGGTCAACAGCGGCGCCAACGCCACCGGCCGGGGAATGCTGGCTGTGGTGATGGACCTCAGCGACCTGCGCAACCAGCTCAGCGCCGCCTCGAAGCGAGGACTGGAAACCTACGTGGTGGATCGCACCGGCAAGCTGATGATGCATGCGGCTGCCGATGGCGATCCCATCGGCGCCGACCTCCGGGATCGAGGCATCGTGCGCAAGTTCATGGGCTGGACCGGACAGGCGCTGGCCACTGAGACCACCACCTTCGACCTGCTGGTGAAAGGCGAGCGCGTCCCCATGCTGGGCACCTATTGCGCGGTCCCGTCGCTGCAGTGGGCGGTGATCGCTCAGAAACGCCAGGCCGATGCTTACGTCTCGGTCGCGGAAATGCAGCAAACCACGATGGTCTGGGGCGGCGTATGGATTTTGGCTTGCCTGGTGATGGCCTACTTCGCGGCCTCGCGCGTCTCCAACCCGATCGTGCATCTTACGGAATCGTCACGAGCCATTGCCAAGGGCGACTTCTCCCGGCGTATCCACGTGCGCAGCCGGACCGAGATCGGGGAACTGGCGGACACCTTCAACACCATGACTGCGGAGTTGGAACAGTACGTGGAGCGGCTGAAGCAAGCGGCCCAGGAGAATCACGACCTGTTTATCGCCTCGGTCCGCATGATCGCCGCCGCGGTCGACGAGAAAGATCCTTACACCCACGGCCACGCCGAGCGCGTCACCCGCTACTCTGTGCTCATCGCCACGGAACTGGCACTGCCCGAGGAGGAGATCTACAAGATCCGCATCTCCGCCCTGCTTCACGACGTCGGCAAGATCGGGATCGAGGACAAGATCCTCAAGAAGCCCGGCGCACTGACGCCGGACGAGTACGAGATCATGAAGACGCATCCGGTAAAAGGGGCCAACATCGTGCGCGCCGTGCCTCAGCTTCACGCCATGTTGCCGGGCATCGAGTCGCATCATGAGTTTGTCGATGGCACTGGATACCCACACCACTTGAAGGCTGAAGCCATCCCCCAGATGGCCCGGATCATCGCTGTGGCCGATACCTTCGACGCCATGACCACCCACCGCCCCTACCAGTCGGCCATGGACCCGTCGGTGGCGATCCGCTTCTTGGGCGAACAGGCTGGGCGGCGCTACGACCCCGACTGCGTGGCGGCCTTGCAGCGGATCAACGATTCCGGCAAGCTCAAGCTGCAGCGCGTCGCCGCGGTGTTGTAGGACAGGCTGTCCAGCCTGTCTCTCCTTCGAGTCTGTAGGTCTGGGCAGGCGTAGGGTCGCGGGGGAAATGCGGGACAGCCTGAACGCCGCCAGTCCTTTCTCGACTCCACGCTGATCTCCTCGCACCAGTCGACGCCGCGCTGCGAGAAATGGCAAGCGGCCGCGTCGAGCGTACGACGCCTCTTTCGCCATACGCGCTCAGGATACATCCGACCGGGCGAAGTGGCCGGGGGATATGGCGGCGATCAGGCTGTCCGGCATTTTCCCCGCATTTTCCCGCGACGTCGTCGCCCGAAAGCGCGAGGGCTGTGGCGCGCTCCAGGTTCCAGCGGCTCGGATCCGGCAGCCGGACCAGAATCAAACCGAACCGCTCCCCGGGCCGCAGCTCTGCCCGGCGATAAAGGAGATATCAACTTTCAGTTGAGTAACGCGCACTTGGATCAGCGTGGAGCTGACCACCGGCTCTGATGTGACGCCGCACTCATTTCTCGCGACCTTTCGGAGCTGGTGGCCGCTTGACACCGACAATCTGCACATTCGCCGGCGGTGTGAAAACCACATAGTCGTCTGGGACGGTTTCCGACACCTCAAGCCGATACTCAAAACGCAACATGACTTGGCTTCCTCGTCCCGCCGGGCGGTACCGCCACTGCCACACTGCGTCCAACAGAGTGGCCATGAAGTAGACCGCAGGATTTGAATCCTTAGCCACGTTCACGGGGACAGCCGCTGTGACTAGTCCGTCGCGACTAACTTCGAGCTTGACCTCAATCACGTGCTCAATCGCTGACTCTTTCATGTACTGGGGATACCCTGGGAAGACCGCGCGAAGAGGCGCTAGGTTCTGCCCACTGAGAAGGAGTGGCGCCAACATTGAGAGGATAGCGATTTGGCGGATCGGCGCACTTGGTTTGCGGTGTGAGACTCCGTGCTGCGGCATGGCCCTCACCTGTTATCCGCGGCAAATTCGACGGGCCGGTAGAGCCGGATGAAGACGTCATTGGGCCCGTCAAAAATGACCACCCGTCTCGGTCCGTCGCCGAGAACGAATTCATACGTAAGCCGTAAGCCAACTGTGCGTCTGGGCCCACCGGGCCGGTACTTCCACTTGAGGAGGTAAGGTGAAATGAGACGATCGAACACCCGTGTCACTCCGACTTCCGATGGTCCCTTGACCATGGCGAC
>CAYPHP010000255.1:0-6094 GCA_964410045.1 uncultured Acidobacteriota bacterium
CGCGGACCGTTACCTCTTCGGCCCCCGGCCTTGGCGCCGCTTTGTGGACCTTGTACGCAACGGTCTTCGGGAATTCGGCGGGCAGAAACGGAAGCGTTCCGGCGGCGAACAGATGGGAACCAATGCCATCACCGCTGTGGAAGTGATCGTCTCGCACCTGCTCACCGAGTACTACATGCGGAGATGGCTGCGGACCATTCCTTTAGCTACGCTTGAAACCGTCTTCGAGGCGCACTCGCACCTTCCGGAACTGGCAGCAAACACCCTCCCGCCGGAGCGGCAGGCTCTGCTGGTAGAAACGTCTCGGAAAGGGCAAGACAAGCGTCGGAGTCTGGCGCGCTGGGCGCCGCAACCGAGGCAAAAAGCTCTTGAGCAGCGGGCCTTTGAACAAAGCCAGGCAACGAGAATCGAGAACGCCATCGTCACGGTGATTGAAGGCTTCCGCGGGGCCGAAACCCCGGACTCCAGGAAGGAGCGTCAGTTGCGGAGGAAGATTCGGACCTGCAGCACCGGGATGCTCCAAACCAGCTTGTTGTGCCGTCTTCGCGATTATCAAATCCGCAATAACCGATACCTCCAGGCGCGCGAAATCCGACCAACTCATCAGACGGATGACGTCGGCGAAGCAGAAGCAGCGTTCTCGTCCTACCAGAAGTGAGTGGCCAGCACGCGAGGAGGCCCGGAGTTGCCGGCGATCACCTTGGTACCGAGAACAATCTGGAGATTCTTGCTTTCCCATCCGGGGGGCGCACTCTTCGATACATCTTCCAGGTACTTGGGGTCGCTCAAGAATTCGCCGGCGGCGACCGTCCCCCAGAATGCGACCCCTGCCACCGCCACGGTCACTCGATCGGTATTGGGATCACGGACCCGCGAAATCACCGCGTAGTCGTCGGTCTGACTGAGGTACGGAACCATGGTATCGACCTTCCAGGAGCCAGAGGCGGGATTCTGACGATCCTGGATGGCAAAGATGTTAGGCCGCGAATTCGTGAAGCTGAAGCGTAGCGGCCCCGTCAAGCGCAAGGTCCAATCGTTGTTGAAAGCCCCCACCAGTACGGCTGGACCGTCACGCAGGTCGGCCAACGATGTGGAAAGCTCGCCGCGGATCCGGTAGGACTTGCCTTTGGCTTCGAGCAGCGCAGCCACGCGAGTCATCGTCATGGTGTCGGTCAGCGAGGTGTAGTGCTTACCCATCAGGTAGAGGTCGTTCAACGTCACCAGGCTCTCTGCCGGAGGCGCACCGTCGTTGTTGAAACTGCGGAAATGCGGTTGGCCGATGCATAGCAACACCGGAGATGAGGATTCCACAATGGGCGCCCAAAATTGGTCCAGCGCCGGACGGGGAGTCCAAGGCTTGAACCATGCGGCCAATACTGAAACTGCGGCCAGCAACGCGGTGGCTGCCACGGGTACCACCCAGGCCCGGGGCTTCGGAGGCTCGACCAACGCGGCCGGCGGCGCAGCAGGCCGATGAAACTCCGGTATGTAGGTTCCGCATGGCAACTCAATGCGCAATTCGTCGGCATGGCCTGCTTCGTGGTAATACTGCGCAATCCGCTTGCGGATCTCTCCCGCCGTAGTGCGGACTACCGGGTCACTGTTGGTGTCGTAGCCCGGAGTCCGTCCGAAGACTTCGATACCGAGGGTCCGCTCCTTGACCTGATCGGTGTTGCCGTCCAAGGCGTGCTCGACCACGTAACGCAAAAGGTTCGGGTATCGCTTGCTGTGGCTGAATAGCGGATTGGCCAGCATTCGTTCTAGCTGGTCACGAATGGCCTGACGCTCGGCCGGATCAATGGTCGGCGCTGGGCAGGATGCAGTAACCCCGTTTGAGCCCACCGGAACCCCCCTCGTCACCCCTCACTCAGTTTAGCCCCCGTTACGGTCGGGGATTATACATAAAGTCCAACGTTCGAACTAAGAATCTTTTGACCCGTATAATACGTCGCCGCGTCCCCTTGCCAACGTACTGAGGCCACAGAAGATGTCGCCTTCATACGGTAACAGCCTTGCCGTCGTCCGCCGAACTGCATAGAGTCGGCCCAGCCGCCACCTTTCGGGGTTTAGGTAGCGGTGTATCTCTGGTCCAGACAGATCGATAAAGGAGTGTCTATGACGACGATCCTCTCCGTAATCCGCCTGGGTTTCCTTCGCCTACTCACTTTCACAATGCTGGCTGCCCTGGTGGCCGCGCCGACCGCCGCGCAAACCAGCAGCGGCTCCATCGCCGGCGTGGTTGTGGACTCCCAGCAGGCCGCCATTCCAAACGCTTCGGTGACCGCTGTGGAGCAGGAGAAGAAGACCACCTTCAGCACCAAGACGGACGCTGCGGGGCGCTTTGTCTTCCCGCAACTCCTGCCCGGAAGATACAACATCATGGTGGAAAGCCAGGGTTTCAAGAAGACGGAGCGCAAGGACATCAACCTGCTGGCTAACGACAAGATCACCGTCGGCGAGATCACCGTGGAAGTCGGAACCGTAGTGGAGTCGGTAGAGGTGTCGGCGCAAACCATCTTGCTGAAGACGGAAAGCTCGGAACGCTCCGGGGCCATGACCGGAAAGGAACTGGAGAACCTGGCGGTGAACTCGCGGAGCTACCTCCAGTTAGTAGGCTTCCTGCCCGGCGTCGTCTCGACCGCCAACCTGACCACCGGGGGCCACGCTGGCTTGGCCAATATCTCGGCCAACGGAGCGCGCTTTGACCAGAACAACCTGACCTTGAACGGCCTGGGCAACGTGGATACCGGCAACAACGGCGACCAGTTGGCCACCATCAGCTTGGACTCGGTGCAGGAGTTCAAGGTGCTGACCTCGAACTACCAGGCGGAGTACGGACGCAGTTCCGGAGCCCAGATCAGCGTGGTGACCAAGAGCGGCTCGCAACAGTTCCATGGCAGCGGTTACTTGTTCCATCGCCACGAAGGCCTGAACGCAAATAACTGGAAGAACAACCGCGACGGATTGCAGCGCCAGTTGTTCCGCTTCAATAACGTCGGCTATACCATCGGCGGGCCGATTTACATCCCGAAGGTGATGGAAGGGACCAAGGACAAGCTGTTCTTCTTTTTCAGCCAGGAGTTCCAACGGCAGTTGCGGCCCCAGGCCCGGCGCGATGCCACCTTCCCGACGGACTTGGAACGGACGGGCGATTTCTCCGCGTCCGTGGACAAGGACGGGAACCCGGTCTACATCAAAGATCCCCTGCTGACGGGTACTTGCAGCGCCACCGTCCGCACCGCGTGTTTCCCCAACAATTTGATCCCTGCCGCTCGGCGGTATGGCCCCGGGATGGCCGCCCTGAACTTCTATCCCAAGCCGAACGCCCTCGGCAATAAGGGATTCAATTACTCCTCTCAGATTCCCGATTCCTATCCGCGTCGCGAGGAGTTGGTCCGCATCGACTACAACCTCAGCTCGAAGTGGCGCTTGTTCGGCCACTTCCTAAACAATTTCGACTCCATCACCTCGGCGTACGGTTCGTTTGTGCTGGGTTCGGGCTTTCCTCTGGTACCGATTACCGACTCTCGTCCGGGACGCAGCGTGATGGTCAGTGCCACGGCAATGCTCAGTCCCACGCTGACCAACGAATTCACCTGGGGCTACGGTAAGAACATCATCCACATTGACCCGGTGAACGACGGCCTGACTCGGGCCAAGACCGGGATCAACATTCCACTGCTCTATCCGAGCGCGGTGCAGAATGACTTCATTCCGCGCATGGCCTACAACGGAACCAGGATCAGCAACGAGCAGCGCATCGGCACCAACAACGCTCCCTTCTACAACTACAACACCACGTTCGAGTTCATCGACAATGTGACCAAGGTCTGGCGGCAGCACGTACTCAAGGCCGGCTTCTATTTCCAGCGCAGCCGAAAGGATCAGACCTCCTTCGCAGCTTCCAGCGGCGACATCAATTTCGGCGACGGAGGCTCGAACCCTCTGGACTCCGGCTTCGGGTTCTCCAACATGGCTCTGGGCGTGTACCAGACCTACGACCAAGCCTCCAAGTACGCCACCGGACGATACCGCTACTCCAACGTCGAATGGTACATACAGGATCAATGGAAAGTGAACCGGCGTTTGACGCTTGACTACGGGTTGCGCTTCCAGTGGATCCAGCCGCAGTTCGACGCTTCTTTGCAGACCGCCACGTTCCTACCCGAGCGGTTTGACGTGGCCAAGGCTTCCCGATTGTACTATCCGGTGGCCGGAGCTGCCACTGCGGGGGCTATCGACCGCGCCACCGGGCAACTCTTTCCGTCCACCTACCGCGGCCGAATCGTAAACGGGTCAGGCAACCTGCTGAACGGCGTCGCGCAGGCCGGCAAGGACATCTCCAAATACTTGATCCAGAACCGCGGCGTCCACTACGCTCCGCGCGCCGGATTCGCCTGGGACATTTTCGGCAAGCAGAACTTCGTCATGCGCGGCGGCATCGGTGTCTTCTACGACCGCATTCAGGGCAACGAGATCTTCGACATGATCACCAACCCGCCGACAACCTTGGTGCCCCGGTTGTTCAACGGCAATTTGAGCCAGGTCGATCCCAATAACCTGCTGATCGCGCCACTCGGGCTTCAGGCTTTCGACTACAACGGCAATGTGCCCACCGTGTACAACTACAGCTTCGGGATCCAGACCAAGTTGCCCTTCCAAATGGTGTTGGACACCTCCTACGTGGGAAGCATGTCGCGCCATCAGTTGCAGCGCGTGAACCTGAACGCCATTCCTTATGGCGCCACCTTCCTGGCTGCCAACGCCGACCCCACCAAGTCACAGACTGGTCTGTTGGGCAACGGCGCCTATGACCGCGACTTCCTGCGCCGCTTTACGGGTTTCGGCGACATCACGCTTCACCAGTTCGGAGGCACCGCCAACTACAACTCATTGCAAGTGTCGCTGGCCCGTCGCTTCTCTCGAAACCTGGAGTTCGGTGTGAACTACACCTGGAGCCGTGCTCTCGGCACTTCCGACGACCGCGGCAACTTCAATAGGATCGACGGCAACACTCGCCTGGCCAACTACGCGCTACTGGCTTTCCATCGCGCACAGACTTTGCAGATGCATTACACCTACGATGTGCCTTCCGTCTTCAAGAACAGCGTGGCCCACGCGATCCTGGATGGCTGGCAGGTGTCCGGTAGCACGACTATGCAGACCGGAAGCCCGTTCACACCGGGTTACAGCATTTCCGGAGTTAACAACCAGAACATCACCGGCTCTTACACGGAAGGCGCGCGCTTGGCCTTGGTGGGCAACCCAAACACCGGATCCGATGATCCTTACAACCGGATCAACCCGGCAGCTTTCACAGCGCCCCGAGTGGGAAGCATCGGCTTGGAAGCTCCGCGCAACTACCTGATCAATCCAGGGATCAACAACTTCAACCTCTCGCTGCAAAAGAGCTTTTCCGTGCGGGAGCGCGTGAAGATGCAGCTTCGCGCAGACGCCTTCAACGTCTTCAACCACCCCCAGTTCTCGGGCATCAACTCCACGCTGAACATGGCCGCTCCGTCTCCCAACCCGGGAGTCGGCGGACTGGCCGGCGGCGCCTTCACCAACCTGTACCTGAACGCCGCCGGGACCGCGATCAACAACAAGAACGGGTTCGGAACGGTGAGCGGGGCGCGCGATCCGCGCATCATGCAGTTGGTCGTACGCTTGCAGTTCTGAGAGGCTCAGCAACGAATGCGGTACTCGCGACGGGACCTGGGAAAGATCGTGGCGGCCACGCTGCCTGCCATCCGAATGCTGGGGGCAGCCGGCCCCACGGCCCCCAGGATCAACTCCCGGGTCAACGGCGTGCGGCTTGGCGCAATCACCTACAGTTTTCGGACGCTGCCAGATCTTGATGATGTCATCAAGGCCATGGTGCAGATCGGGCTGGGCGAGGCGGAACTGATGGCCGAGCTGGCCGAAACGTTCGCCGGCGCACCGAGATCGCAACGCGGCCCCGGTGGCGGAGGACCTGGCGGTCCGCCGGGCGGCGGACGCCGGCAGATGACTCCCGAACAGAGAGAAGCCTTCCAAACGGCCATGCGCGCTCGCGCGGAAGAAGCACGCAACTGGAGGCTCTCGGCGCCGATGG
>CAYPHP010000256.1:0-6069 GCA_964410045.1 uncultured Acidobacteriota bacterium
ACGGCATCCAGTCGGACCAGGTCTTCAAGCAGCTCTCGAAGCTGGTGAATGTGGCGATCCCGAAGAGCAGGAAGACCGCAAACAGGCCCAGGAAGGTGGTGTTGATGGTCATGATCGCGGCCAGCAACATCTCCATGAAGGCGATCAAGGTCAGGTACAGGTAGTCGCGGTTGGTCTGCGCCGAGAACAGCTTCATCACCAGCAGGTAAAACACCAGGTGCCCGGTGGCGGTGACGAAGCTGCCGGAGATCAGGAACAGGTCCAAGGCATAGAAAACCATGTAGGCCATGGTCAGGCGGGTGACGGTGTCCGGCCGGATGGAGACGCGCGTCAGGCCTATAAACGCTAATCCACGGATGCCCAACGCTGCGCCGACCACCAACACCGAGGGCACGTCCAGTTTGCCGGTGGCGGCCACAGCAACGAATCCGGTGAGCACAAACAGGTAGAGCGAAAGCACAAAGAAGTACTCGATGGCTTCGCGCCCAGACTTCATGTGGCACCTATTATAACGCCGCCAGCGCCTTGCGCGCGGGCGTCGCCAATGGCAGCGTTGCCAAGCGCGCCGGGGTGATCCACTGGAGGTCCCGCGGGATCCGGCGTGGTTTGCCGGTCCACACTTCGACAGTGATTTTCCGGAAGGTAACAGTGTGAGCGAACGTGGTCAGGAGCCGCTCATTCGTCAACGGCAAGTCCGGCAGGGTCCAGAAGTGCGGCCACAG
Organism: uncultured Acidobacteriota bacterium; assembly: GCA_964410045.1. Taxonomy (GTDB): domain Bacteria; phylum Acidobacteriota; class Terriglobia; order JAJPHL01; family JAJPHL01; genus CAYPHP01. The sequence goes on from CAYPHP010000256.1 coordinate 723, forward strand.
TCCCGCTCCGCTGGGCGGCTTTAGCAGTATGGACCGGCCTCTGCGCACCAGGCACAAGCGGAGGGCCACGTGCTTGGTCACCGGCTTAGCTTTTCTGGGAGGGAATCGATCGACCTGGCCGAGCCTGTGGGCCTTGCAGATCCGGATTAGCGGGCAACGCGGACAGTCCGGCCGCCGGGGCAGGCAAACCAGGGCGCCCAGTTCCATCACGGCTTGGTTGTAGTCGCCGGGGCGTTTGACATCGAGCAGCGACGCGGCCAACGCCGGGCCAGGCTCCCGGTCGGCAAACAATCGCGAAAGGACGCGGCGGACGTTGCCGTCAAACACCGCGAAAGGCTGGTCGAAAGCGATGCTGGCGACAGCCGCGCCGGTGTAGGGACCGATCCCAGGCAGCGCCAGAGTGTCCTGGTAGCGACAAGGGAAGCCGCTTGCGGCGATGCGCTTGGCGGCGGCCTGCAAGTTACGCGCCCTCGAGTAGTAGCCCAGGCCGGCCCAGGCATGCAGGACGTCCGCCTGGGGAGCCGCCGCCAGCGCCACGGCGTTCGGGAATCGCTCCAGGAAAGACTGGTAATAACGCTCGACGGCAGCCACGCGGGTCTGCTGAAGCATCACTTCCGACACCAGGATGCGATAGGGGTCGCGGGTCCGGCGCCAAGGCAGGTCGCGGTGATGCTTGTCGTACCAGGCCAGCACCCGCCCGCGAATGCCTTGCTTCAGGGCTTGCAAGTAGCTAAACTTAGCATGGATTCCTGATTCAGCGGCGGTTCGGAGTCATGCTTGAAAAAACGGTTTAACGTCATTCTGATCACTCTTGTTTCGGTGGCAGTTGTCTTCCTGCTTACAGGCTGCTCACGAGCCACTCAGGCCAAGAACCCCGGGGCGTCCAAGGGACAGACCGTACAAGTGAAAACGGTGCAGGTAAAGCGACAGGAGATCGAACGCCGCGTGGATACCGTCGGCACACTGATGGCCGACCAGGAAGTGGTGGTCAGCGCCGAGGTTGAAGGACGCGTCACCGAGGTGCTCGTTGATCTCGGGGACCGGGTGCAAAAAGGCCAGGCCCTGCTGAACATCCTGCCCGAGGAATTGCAGTACAGCCTCCAGCAACAGGAAGCGCAGCTCCGGCAGGTGCTGGACCGTCTGGGCCTGAAGTCAGAAAATGAGAAGGTCACCGACATCAACAAGGTTCCGGAAGTGGCCAAAGCCCGCGCCGACCTGCAGGAGGCCGAACAACGCTTTGCGCGGGTGAAGGAGCTGGTGGCCCAGAACATCGCTTCGCGTCAGGATTTGGATCAGGCTGAGGCCCGTGACGCGGCCTTGCGCGCATCAGTGGAACTCGCGCGCCGGCAGGCTGAAACCTTGATTTCCCAGGTCAACCAGTACCGGGCCACGGTCGACCTGGCCCGCAAGAAGCTTCGCGACACGTCGGTGCGCGCGCCGTTCGCCGGCGCCATCCGCGAGCGCCAGGTGCAGGTGGGCCAATACGTCCGTCCGCAGACCCCGCTTTTCGAGTTGGTCAACGTCGATCCGCTGCGTCTGCGCGCCGAGGTGCCGGAGAAAATGTCCTCCTGGGTTCGGGAAGGCAATCTCGTGGAAGTGAAGGTTGAAGCGCATCCCGACAAGGTCTTCACCGGGAAAGTCACCCGGATCAGCCCGGCGGTAGACCAGCAGAAGCGCACCTTCGCCGTCGAAGCCGTGATCCCCAACCGCGAGGCGTTGCTGCGCCCCGGCTTCTACACCAAGGCCGCGATCATCACCACCCGCAAGGAGTACGTGCTGCTGATCCCGGCCCGGGCCATCTTGTACGCCTATGGCACCAACAAGGCCTTTGTCGTTGAGGGCGGGAAGGCCTCCTCGCGCGAACTCCGACTGGGCGAACGCCTGGGCGAAACGGTTGAGGTTGTGGAAGGGCTGAAGGCTGATGAACACATTGCCGTCACCGAGCTGGAACGCCTCGATAACGGGACCCTGGTTCAGATCCTGGCCCAATAAGGGCGGGGCTTTGTCTTTGTCCGCGTTGCTGCTGTGGCTCCTCGTGTTGCCCCTCGCCGGCCAGTCCCGCCTGCTGGTGACCGTGGTGGACGCCATGGGCGCGCCGGTCAGCGATCTGCCCGCCGAGAACTTCCAAGTCCTGGTGGACAAGACTCCTCGTCAGGTACAGAAAGCCGAATATCAGAAGGTCCTGTTGAACGTAGCGCTGTTGGTGGACACCAGCGCCTATGCAGGTATGGGCCGCGCCGACCAGATCGCCCGGATGGCCTCGTTCCTCATCCAGCAGCTTGCCGAAAAGGAGCAGATGTCGGTGATCGCCTATGCCACCAATGCCGACCTGCTCCAGGAGTTCACCAGTAGCAAACCACTGCTCATGCGTTCACTGGCCGGGATCAGGAATGGCAACGACGCATCCATCATGGACGCCATTTATGCCACCGTGGACGGTGCTTTCCAGGGTACGGTTGGGCGCAACGTGGTGATGGTTATTTCCACCGGCGCGGAGGGTTTCAGCAAGGTCAAGCGCACGGAAATCGTCGAACTGGCCGAACGGCGGAAAGTCTCGATCTTCGGAATCTCCCTCAACGGGAACAAAGATCCTCTGGAAAGGCTGGCGGACGAAACGGGAGGCGCGTACTACGGCGGCCGGGACCTGCGTCAGCCGGACGCCTTGGCCCGGAACCTGCTCAACTCATTCCGCGGCCACTATGTGCTGACAGTGAACGGATCGCTCGACGGAGAGGTCAAGGTCCAAGTGGTTCCGGCAAAGGAAAAGCTGCAAATTACTCAGAGAAGAGACTAACCACAAAGGCACAAAGAACACAAAGAAGTCTTTGTGGCCTTTGTGCCTTTGTGGTGAATGAGAACTACTTCGGCGTCGCCAGATATCCGACGATGCGATCCTTCTCTACAGCGTTGACCACGATCTCGCAAGGGATGCGAGCGCGGGCCACGTAGAACTGCACCGGCTCATTGACGGTCTTGTCCTTCTTCTCCACTTTCTTGTCTTCCGCGACCACCTCGATGGTGTACTTGCCCTTCTTGGGGTCGGTCTTGGTCAGGCGGATGGAGATGTCACCCACGCGCCGGGGCGCCTTTTCCTTGGGGAGATTGAACTCGTAATAGTTGCGCTCGCCGCGGCGCTTGAGTTCCTGGAGCTCGTCGTAGTTGCGGGCGATCAATCCGCTCTGCACGCCCAAGTCGCCGAGGGCGCTCTTGAGCTGGGACTTGGTGGATTCCAGGTCCTTGCGCGTGGCGTCCAGACCGGTCTTGACTCCGCCGACGTCGGTGGCTACGGCGCTGACTTTAGTCGCGGCTTCCTCGCGGACGCTGCTGATCTGGCTTCCGAGTTGCGCCGCGGCCTGCCGCTGCTCCGCTTCCAGTTCCTTGGCCGTCTTCTTGGTAGCTTCCACTTCGCGCTGGGTGCGTCCGAGCTTGCTGTCCAGCGAACTCCGCGTCGTGCTCAGCTCGTCCTTCAAGCGATCGCCCTTTTCGGCGGTGGCGTCCAGGCGGGTCCGGGTGTGATCCAGACGCTCCTTCAGCTCGACAATCTGGGTCTGCATGGTCTGGCGGGTTTGGTTCTGGTCGTAGGCCAGCCAAGCCAGGCCGCAGAGTTGGATTGTCAGAACGGCGATCGTAACGGGCATGAACCACGACGGCCCGGAGGAGTGGTAAACGGCTGGCGGCGGGGCCGGCGCAGCGGCGGGGGTTTCCCGCGGAAGGGTGGCGTTCGGATCAGGTGTCAGGCTCATAGGGCTACTGCAGTCCTCTTTTCATTGACGACTTGACGGAGTATAGCGTTAATTGTAGCACTTTTTGAACATGCCCGGCTGGGGGAAGGCCGTGCTGCCTCATTGGTAGAAGACGTATGGGAAGGGCCGCTCGTTTCTGCGGGGCGGGCGGACGGGCCCGCCCCACAGGGGCAATCCGGGGTTAGAACGTGAAGCGCACTCCTAACTGAATGCGTCGTGGCTCGAGCGCCGAGGTGTAACCGAAGGCCTCGTCAGGACGCGCGGCTGAGGGCTTGGGGCTGCTGAAGCGGCTGGCAGTGCAGTCGGTCAGCGCTAGGGGCAGACGGCCGGAGCAGACTTCGTTGTTCAGGCTGGCGAAGTTGGTGTGATTGAACAGATTGAAGACCTCGAACATCAGGTCGACGGCCTTGCCTTCACCTACCGGGATCTTCCGCGCCAGGCGGAAATCGAAAGTCCAGAAGCTGGGTCCGGCGCCGGTATTGCGGCCCATCCCGATGGGCCGGTCGGTGTCGGAATGGCGGTCCTGGTTAATCTCGAAACCGGACAGCAGGTTGAAGGGGCGCGAGCTGTTGTAGCGATAGATCGGCGTGAAGCTGAAGTCCGCGGTCAGTTTCTGCCACGCATTCGACGCCGATTTCCACGCCGGTCCCTGCATCACGCTGTAGACCACCACCTTGTGTTTCTGGTGGAAGGAACTCAGGGCCCGCTCAGCGCGCAGGTTGAGCTGATCGTTGGCCTGGAAGCCGCTGTTGAAGTCCAGAGCTTCGTCGAGGGCCCGGCTCAAGGTGTAGTTGAAGGCCAGACTGAAATTGCGGCTGAAGCGTTTGTTGGCTTCCAGAACCATCCCGGTGTACCAGGAGTTGGCGGTGGATTCATAGACGTTGTCCTGCAACAGCAGCGGCTGCTTGAACGCTGAGGTCGCCGGGACCGCCGCACACAAACCGGCAATGCCACTGCCCCAGTAGCGGATGCCCAACCCCGCGCATGGTGCCACGGGCAGCAGGTTGTCTTCACGCGCGCGGTTGATCTTGGCGCCGCGCACGAAGATTCCGCTGCCGGAGATCGAGAAGCCCGGCGTCAGTTCCCGCTCAATCCCAAAACTCATCTGCTGGGTGTAGGCGTTTTGGAAGTCCGTGGAGTTCTTGAACAACACAGTGAGCGGAGGCCGTGGACCGGTCTGGCTGATCGCGATTCCGAACTGCGTCAAGTCTGCCGGAGTGATGGTCCGGGTGGGGAAGGGCAAGGTCAATACGCCGCGGGCCCGCAAGGTCTGGTAGATGTTGATTGGCCCGTTGGCGGCTAGAGGATTGGCCGCGTTCAGAGTGGTCAGAAGCTGGGCGATTTGCCGGTAGCCGTTGATCTCGTTCAGGGCGTTGACCACGTAGTCGATCTGGAAATCGGTGGTGGCGAAGAACATCCCATAGCCGCCGCGGATCGTCGTTTTCTTGTCGCCCCACGGGTCCCAGGCGAACCCGAAGCGGGGAGCAAAGTTGTTCTTGTCCGTGGGCATGGGACTCTTGCGCGTATCAATCTCGTAGCGCAGCCCGAAGTTCAGGGTCAGGTTCGACCGCGGTTTCCAGGCGTCCTGGACATACATCGAGTAG
>CAYPHP010000257.1:0-6061 GCA_964410045.1 uncultured Acidobacteriota bacterium
CGCCAGGTCGGGATTGGTGCGGACCAGCGACGAAATGGAGTTCAGCGTGTTGAACAGGAAGTGAGGGTTGATCTGGCTGGTAAGTGCCATCAGGCGCGCTTCGGCCAGCAAGCGATTCTGTTCCTCGATCTTCAGCTCGTTGCGGGTGCTGTTGAAGATCTTGATGGGGATGGCGATGGCGGCGATCCCGGCGGCCACGATAGCCACCAGCAGCAGCTTGGCCGGGCTGTGCAAGGTGTAGACGCTGCCGGGCAGCCAGCGGCCCAGGATCATGGTGTAGGCTTCCACGATCACGATCAGGAAGAAGAACATCAACTGCCACTGCCCGCGCGGAACGCCGAAGCGCCGCTGGTACCAACGGTAGATGTTCATGTCCACGAACGGCGAGAAGTGCCAGATGTTGTCCTTTTCCACCGAAAGGCCGCGGGCCCAGCCTCCGACAACGCCGGTCAGCAGGCAGAGGGGCAGAGCCAGCCATTCGCCATTGAAGAGCGCAGGCAGCGCGACAAGAAATCCGGCCGTCAGTCCCGAAACATAGCCTCCCAGCACGCCGGCGAGCAGCGCGCCTTCCAATCCCACGTCCGGCAGGTTGTAGCGGAAGGCGGCGCGGAACAACGTGCTGACGCCCATTGGGAAACCCAGGTAGACGCCCAGTTCCAGGTTTTCGCGCACGGTGCGGAGATCCTGGAAAACCAGTTGCTTGAAGCGCGCCGAGCGCACCAGAACCGCGGCCACAACGGTGATGATGCCCACTTTCACCAACAAGTTGGCGATCAGTTGCCGCTGGGATTCGAGGTCCATGAAGGCGTTTCCATTATAATGGTGTGAGACATGTCCTTAGTGGATCTCAACAAAGTGGCAGAAGCGGATTTTCCCACTCGATTCGGCCATTTCCGCATCCTAGGCTTCAGCCAGAACGGCGACGAAGCGGTGGTCCTGGTGATGGGTGACCTGAACGGCGAACCGCCGCTACTGCGGATCCACTCCCAATGTCTCACCGGCGACGTGTTCCATTCCTTGCGCTGCGACTGCCGCGATCAGCTCGAACTGTCGTTGAAGCGGATCGCCCAGGAAGGCCGCGGCCTGATCATCTACGAGCAGAAGGAAGGACGTGGCATCGGACTGATGGCCAAGTTGCAGGCTTACGAGCTACAGGATCAAGGCGTGGACACCGTGGAAGCCAACCGCCGCCTGGGCTTCGCCGCCGACCTCCGCGACTATTCCCTCTCCGGGGCCATTCTCCGCATGTTGCACGTGGAGCGCGTGCGGCTGCTTTCCAACAATCCCGACAAGATTCAGGCGCTCGAAGCGGCCGGCGTCCACGTCACCGAACGCGTGCCGTGCGAAGGGGCGGTATCCACCACCCGCCGTCGTTACATGAAGACCAAGAAAGAGAAGATGGGACACCTCCTTACGGAGGTCTGATTGCAGATTTCAGATTGAAGATTGCAGATTGTCCGGAATCTGAAATCTGCAATCTGCAATTACTTCTTCCAGGAAACAGAGACACCATCTCTCAATGGGATGATCGTCGTCACCAACTCAGCCGACGAATAGATGAGCCGGTTCCATTCGAGGATGCCGCGAGTGTCGTCCGTCTCCGCAGGGCGCGTGACCCGGCCGTGCCACAGGACGTTGTCCGCCACCAGCAGACCGCCGGAACGCAGGCGTGGCAAGGCCAGGTGAAACGCCGCCGGGTAGTAGTGCTTGTCGACGTCGCAGAAGATCAAGTCAAACAGGCCGCTGGTTTCCTTGATGAGATCCAGGGAATTGCCGGTCAGGATGCGGACGCGATCTTCGAGGCCGGCGCGCCGCAGGTAACCGGCTGCGCTGGCGGCGTTGTCGGGGTTGCCATCGCTGTAATAGACCTCCGCCCCCGCACCGGCCGCGCGAGCCAACCACAGAGTGGAATAGCCGATGGCCGAGCCCATCTCAAAGATCCGCCGCGCGTCAATCGCCTTCACCAGGACCTGGAACAGACTGCCAACGGCCGGTCCCACAATCGGCACTTTGTGGACGGCGGCGTAGGCTTCCATCTCCTGCAACACTTCGTCGCGCGGCGGGAGTAGCCCGTTTACGTAGCTCTCCACGGCATCTTGCAGAATCTCACCCATGGGCGCGATTCTATTGCATTCCTCTCAGCTTTTCGCCAACAATAGCCCCCTATGGTTGAGAAAGAGCTTTCGCTCTCATTCTTGCGAGTTGTGGAAGAGGCGGCCATCGCCTCCTCCCATACGATGGGTGTTGGGGACCGCAAGCTATCCGACAAAGTGGCTGTGGAGGCCATGCGCAAGGTCATGGACACGGTGCCGATGAAAGGCACCATCGTGATCGGAGAAGGCGAGCGCGACGAAGCACCCATGCTGTACATCGGCGAGCAAGTGGGCCGCGGCTACCATGACGGGGAAGGCGCGGCGGCCATGCCGGAAGTGGACATCGCGGTGGACCCCCTGGAAGGCACCAACCTTTGCGCCACGGGCATGCCCAACGCGATCACGGTGATGGCGGCCAGCGAGCGGGGCGGCTTGCTGAATGCCCCTGACTGTTACATGGAAAAGCTGGTGGTGGGGTCGGCGGCCCGGGATGTGATCGACCTGGAAGCGCCCCCAGCCGAGAACCTGAAGCGGATCGCCCGCCGCCTGGATCGCGAGGTCGCCGACCTGGTGGTGATCGTTCTCGACCGCCCGCGCCACGAAAAGCTGATCGGCGAGATTCGCGCCGCGGGCGCACGCATCCGCCTGATTGGCGACGGCGACCTTTCCGCGGGCATCTCTGCGGCGGTGGCGGGCACCGGCGTACACGCGGTGATGGGCTCCGGCGGCGCCCCGGAAGGCGTGCTGACCGCCGCGGCCCTGCGCTGCCTGAACGGCGAGATCCTGGGCCGCCTCGTGATCAACACGCCCGAGCTTCGCGAGCGCGTCAAGTCAATGGGCATCAAGGATCCGGACCGCATCTACACGGCGCGCGACTTGGCTCCCGGAAGCAACATCCTGTTCGGGGCCACCGGCGTAACCGACGGCAACCTGCTGCGCGGAGTACGTTTCTTCGGTGACGGCGTGCGCACCCACAGCCTGATCATGACCAGCGCCTCCGGGAAGGTCCGTTTCGTGGACAGCATCCACCTGGAGAAGCGGTCCCGGTCGATGATTCGTTTGTAAACCTCCCTGGATTTGGGCTGGAGATTCATGGCCTTCTCCAGTAGAATCAGCACGGTCGAGGTCGAACCATCAAAAATGCCGGACGCCGCCAACACCACTCTGGTTCGCGACTTCATGACGCCCAACCCGACTACCATGACGGCGGACCAACCCCTGTTGCAGGCGGTCCTGACCATGCGTTCATTGAGCATCCGCCACCTGCCGATCGTGCAGGACGGCAAGCTGGTGGGCCTGATCACCGACCGCGATGTGGCCCGGGTCTCCCCTTCCATCCTCGGCGCCGTGTCTCAGGACGAGTACAACCAGGTCTTCGAGCAGACCATGATCCAGCGGGTCATGGCCAAGCACGTGGTCAGCGTGCAGCCGGATCAGCCCTTGGCCGACGCGGTGAACCTGCTCCATGACAACAAGTGGGGATGTCTGCCGGTAGTGGAGAACGACACCGTAGTCGGGATCATCACCATCATCGACATCCTGCGGTACACCTTGACCACGCTGGCCGCTCCCGCCGGCGAAAGCGACAGCATCACACTGACGTTGGATACGTAGGGGCGGGCCTCCGCGCCCGCCCGTCCCCGCCTGATCTTCCTATTCCACGGCGATGGTCACGGTGTTCGACGTGACCCCACCCATGGTGATCACGATCTGCACGGAACTGCCTGATGCCGTACCCGCGGGTACTGCCAGATTGATCTGGTAGAGTCCCACAAACCCTGGAGCCAGCCCTGCGAATGTGGGTGTCGCGGCCACGCCGCCGACAGTCACCGACGGCACCGTCGTGGTGGTGGATAACGTGGTCCCCGACGAAGCCGCGCCGCTGACCGGCGTGTTGGAAACCGCTCCCAAGCCGCTGCAATAGATGGTCAAGAACTCACCACGCCTTGCGGGCCGAGCCTGGACGCCAGGAATGCTGTTCGAGGGCGCGGCAAAGATCACGGTGTTGGCGATCTGAATGGCCCCTTGACCGGTCCCCTGCTGGTTGATCGAGAACATCCGCGGAGAGGCAGCGGACAGGTTGACGTTGACCTGGGCGCTGGTGGAGGCGTTGCCGGCGATCACCTGCACTCTGACATTGCCGCTGACCTCAAACGGCACCATGGCATTGATCTGGCCCGGACTGACGAAATAGAGCGGCGCAAAGCGGTCACCAATTCTTACGCTGACTCCGGCGAGTTGCGTCGGCAACGGCAAGCGTTCGGCCACCGCGACTGCGGGAGCGAGGTCCGTCCCATAGAGCGAGATGATGCTGCCTGGAGCGACCGTAGCGTTGCCGGCCGCGGCGTCCACGATTCCGTTGGCGGGCAAGCCGGGGTTGTTGGTGATGCGCAGGTAGCCCGGCAAAGCCGCGCCCGGCAACCGCACGTCGTAGACGCCAACCGGTGTATCGGCGGCGATGTTGAAGGATCGGCCGCGAAAGTTGCTCACGAAAGAACAGTTCCCGGTTGCCCCGGTGGCCACAGCTTTCGCCGCGGGTACCGACAAGGTCAGGTCTCCGGAAAGGCCGGTTCCGCCGAAGCAAATCTCCTGGGTCGCGCCACGTGGAACGCTCTGGGAGGGTCCGCTCAGGATCGAGTTGCCGCGGATCACCGCCATGTTTCCGTCCAGGTTCATGGTCTTGGCGCCCACGGTCAGGTTCACGGTGGCAGCCGGGCCTGCCGCGACGGTCACGGCTCCGGATGAAAAAGTTGTCCCGAAGTCGATCCGCCCGTTCTGGAAGCGGTCCGGATAGTCCGGGACCCCCAGGAAGTTAGGTCCATCCAGCGGTTCCACTAGGACCGTGTAGCTTCCCGGAACCAATCCCACGATGGTGTACGACCCATCAGCATTGGAGAGCACCGAAGCGCAGGTCTGACCGGTGGTGGCGTTGGTGGCTACGACATGAGCACTGCCGACGCCCGCGCCGCTTCCATCAGTGATCCTTCCGGAAATCGAGCCGCCGGGACCGTTCGTCCCATAGACCGCATTGATACCGGCGATCTCGTCGGTGGTCAGCGTCCGTGGCGCCCCCAAGCCTTCCGCAGGACTCATGATGGCACTGGTGATCCCGCTGTGGTGCACGCCCAGCATATGGCCGGCCTCGTGCAAGGCCACTGGATCGAGGTCGAAGGTCTCCCTCTGATCGGAGCGGATCTGCCCGTGGGTCACGAAAAGGAGCTGGGTGTTGAAGACCATGTCGGCGTCGAGAATCTGGCCGGCGACGGCCTCGATGTTGGTCGGACCACAACCCCCGATCAGACCGGCGGACGGCGCGGTAAAGGTTTGGGCGATGGCCAGGACTCCGGGAGGCAGGGCCGGACTGCTGGCCGTGAAGGTGACCAGGTTGACCTGGTCGCAGGCAACGGTGTTGGAGTTGGTGTTGCCGCCGTCCACAAAGCGCACATTGATGCCGCTGGCCTGCATCACCGTGTTCCAGGCATTGAAGGAGTTGACCAGCGCCGGCCGGTTCAGTTCCAGCGGGTGATTGGGGTTCCCCTGCGAGTTGATGACGTAGGTGATGGTGGCTCCCGACGGCCACCGGAAGAGCTGGCTGCCCGAGCCGTTGGGAGTATAGGAAAGCGCCTGCCACGCCAGACAGGTGATTGCCAGCAGAAGACTGAGGATTCGACGATTCATTGCCGCACCCCCGTCCTGCGCGAGATCGCGGCGCTCACCTGCGTGAGGAACGCGCTGAGTTCGCGGGAAGACTCGGGCCGTTTGGCCGCCAAGTCGCTGGACGTGAACTCACCGGTCCGCGCGGCGGGTACGTTGCGGTTCACCACTCTCGCTCCGCCGGCGTCCGTACGGACCCGGAAAACGCCTTGCTCGAAACCGATGGCCTGGTGGCGGGAAGAAGCACCGTCGGTCCAGACGAAGAGAACCACCTCTTCGCCCACCCGGAAGTGGGGAGATCCGGGCGCTTGCAT
>CAYPHP010000258.1:0-6056 GCA_964410045.1 uncultured Acidobacteriota bacterium
AGATGACGCCCCTGCCCAAGCCGTCCATCGATACCGGCATGGGTCTGGAGCGTATCGCCGCTGTGCTGCAAGGGAAACTCTCGAACTTCGATACCGACCTGCTGAAGCCGTTGATCGAAGAGGCTGCCGAAATGTCCGGCAAGGTCTACGGAGAGAAGCTGGACCACGATGTCTCCTTGCGCATCCTGGCCGATCACGCCCGAGCCGCAAGCTTCCTGATCCACGACGGCGTGCTGCCATCCAACGAAGGACGCGGCTACGTGCTGCGCAAGATCCTGCGGCGCGGCATCCGTCACGGCCGCATGTTGGGCTTGGAGAAGCCGTTCCTTTACGAACTGACTGGCAAGGTCGCCGAGCTGATGCGATCCGCATACCCGGAGTTGATGGAAAGCGCTCAGCGGGTGGCTCGCGTGGTGAAAGACGAAGAACAGCGCTTTGGGCATTCCCTGACTCTGGCGTTGAAGGAGTTCGAGAAAGTCGTCGAAGACGCCGGGGCATCGAAGCGCTTGCCCGGCGACCGCGTCTTCCAGCTTTACGACACCTACGGTCTGGCGCTGGACCTGATGCAGGAAATCGCTCGCGAGCGTGGCCTGACTTTGGACGAGGCCGCCTTTGAGGCCGAGATGCACAAGCAGCGCGAGCGCGCACGGGCCAGTTGGAAGGGCGGCGAGAAAGTGTCCGCGGCTCCGCTCTTCCGGGAGTTGCTGGCCAAGCATCCCACGGCGTTCGACGGCTACACGTCGCTGACATCCACAGGCTGCAAGGTGCTGGCCATCCTGCGTGGAGAGCAGCAGGTTCAGGAACTCGCCGCCGGTGAGCGCGCCGAGCTGGTCCTCGATCACACGCCGTTCTACGCCGAGTCGGGCGGCCAGGTCGGGGACACAGGGCTGTTGCTCAACGGCAGCGATGAAGTTGCCACGGTGGAAGACACCTACGCGCCCGTCAAAGGCCTGATCGTCCACAAAGTGGTAGCCCGCGACACAGTTCGTGTCGGCGACACACTCACGGGTCAGGTAGCAGCCTCGAATCGCCGCTCCACAATGCGCAACCACACCGCCACGCACCTGATGCATGCGGCGCTGCGACAGGTGTTGGGCACGCACGTCAAGCAGGCTGGATCGGTGGTCGAGCCGTCGCGCTTGCGCTTCGACTTCAGTCACTACACCGCGCTCGATCCCAGCGAAGTGGAGGAAATCGAACGGCTGGTCAACGAGCAGATCCTGACCAACACCGAAGTGCATACCGACGTGATGGACATCGACAAAGCCCTCGAGACCGGAGCCATGGCATTGTTCGGCGAGAAGTACGGTGAGCGGGTCCGCGTGGTGCAGGTACCCGGTTTCTCGACTGAACTGTGCGGCGGCACGCACGTTTCGCGCACCGGCGACATCGGCGTATTCAAGGTGGTTTCCGAATCCAGCATCAGCGCAGGTGTGCGCCGCATTGAGGCCATCACCGGCGAGGCCGTCCCCCGCCATTTTCAGGAGATGGTCGAGCGGTTCAAGGAAATGCTCAACGCCGGGACCCAGCGCGAGCGGGCCATGGAAAAACAGCTCGAACAACTGCGCATGAAGCTGGCTACGGCCAGCATCGGCGATTTGCTGCAGCAGGTCCGCAAGGTTGGCGAAGTATCGGTGCTGGCGGCGCGCGTCGAGGGTCTGGACCGCAACCAGATGCGCAGCCTGATGGACTCGCTGCGCTCCAAACTTGGCAGCGGCGTCATCGTCCTGGGCGCCGATGCCGGCGACGACAAAGTATCCCTGGTCGCCGCGGTCACCAAGGACCTCCATCCCAAGCTGCACGCCGGCAAGATCGTCAAAGCGGTAGCCGAAAAAGTCGGCGGCTCCGGCGGCGGCCGTCCCGACATGGCCGAGGCCGGCGGAAAAGATCCTGCCGCGCTCGATGGCGCCCTGACGGGAGTCTGCGACGTCGTTAAGGGAATGATCTAAAGTCAGCCAGCTGTTATGAACCAACTGAAATCACAGGTCGCGCGGTACTTTGCCACCGGGCCTGATCGACCGCTCCTCTCTGACCCGCAGCAGATCGACCGTTTGTACCGGCGCAAGCGGATTGCGATCATGACCTGGATCACCCTCGGTTATGGAATCGCCTATACCTGCCGGCTGGGGTTGTCGGTGGTGAAGAAGCCGGTGATCGACGCCGGCATCTTCACGGCGGAGCAACTGGGCGTCATCGGATCCTCGATCTTCTACGTGTATGCCTTCGGCAAACTGGTTAACGGTTTTCTCGCGGATCACGCCAACATCAAGAAGTTTTGGGCCGTCGGCGTGCTGTTGTCGGCGGTGATCAACGTGGCCATGGGCTGGTCAACGCTGCTGTGGGTTTCGGTGGTCCTGTGGGGCCTCAATGGCTGGTTTCAAGGATTCGGCTCTCCCGCCGGCATTGTGTCCTTATCGCAATGGTTCAGTAATCGGGAACGCGGCAGGTATTACGGGATCTGGAGTACGGCCCACTCCCTGGGCGAAGGGCTGACTTTCGTCGGGCTGGCCGGGCTGGTGACTTATTTCGGCTGGCGGGCGGCTTTTATTGGACCCGGAGTCCTATGCATTATTCTGGCCTTCGTGTTGTATGCCTTTATGGAGGACCGCCCGCAGACTCTGGGTTTGCCCTCCGTGGCGGATTGGAAAAACGATCACGGAGCCCCGCTTGCAGACGGCGCCGAAAAGCCCAAAACAACCTGGCAGATGCAGATGTCGATTCTCAAGTTGCCTTCCATGTGGGTGCTGGCTTTCGCCTGCGCCAGCATGACCATGACCCGTTATGGCATGAACAGTTGGGGCATGCTGTATCTGCAGGAAGCGAAGGGCTATTCCGATCTTCAGGCGGGCGGCTTACTGGCGCTCAATCCCCTTGCCGGCTTGGCCGGCTGCGCCGCTTACGGCTTCATCTCCGACAAACTTTTTGCTGCCCGGCGACCGCCGGTCAATCTCATCTGCGGCGTGCTCGAGATTCTGTCCTTATGCATCATGTTCTTCAGCCCGCCCGGGCATCCCATCCTGTTAACTGTGGCCTTCCTGCTGTATGGCCTCTCGATCAACGGTCTGATCACTTCGCTGGGTGGATTATTCGCTGTGGATATCTGTCCGAAGAAGGCAGCCGGCGCGGCGATGGGCTTCATTGGCGTCTTCAGCTACGTCGGCGCGGGCATTCAGGAGCGCATCAGCGGTTTCTTGATCGGACAGGGAACCACGGTTATCGACGGCGTGCGTCATTACGATTTTGAACGGGCCACGGCGTTCTGGCTGGGAACGTCGGTCCTCTCCTTAGTCTTGGCCACTTCGTTGTGGAGAGCAAAAACCAGTGACTAGGGATCTCTCGTTCGACATCGTACTGCTGGGCAATTACACCAAGGACACCATCACTTCTTCGTCGGGCCGTCGCGTGGTAGATGGTGGCGGATTCAACTACGGCGCTCACGTGGCATCCATGATGGGTCTGAGAACGGCAGCCGTCACGCGCTTGTCGAAAGAAGACCATCACGTCGTCGCCGGGCTCGAGCAGTTGGGAGTCACTGTCTTTCCAACGTACACTCCCGAGTCCACCGGCCTGCGTCTCGACTATCCCAGTTCCGATCCGGATGAGCGGGTGGTATCGGTCACCCACACCGCCGGTTCGTTCGTACCGGACCAGTTCATGGACTTGCGCGCCAGGGCGTTCTTGGTGAACGCTTCCCTACGGGGAGAGGTCGGTGTCGATGTCATCGAGGAATTGCGAGGAAAGGACACTCTTCTGGCGGCTGACGTGCAGGGCTTCCTGCGTGTGGTGGCTGCGGACGGAACACTCCGATACGGATGCTGGCCGGAGAAAGACCAAGTCCTTTCGAGAATCGACATCCTAAAGACCGATGCGGTGGAAGGTGAAGCCTTGACTGGGCAGAGTGACCGCAAAGCCGCCGCGCGAATGATCGCGGGATGGGGGCCTAAGGAAGTGGTCTTAACCCACCGTGACGGGCTGCTGGTTCTGGCCGGCGATCAGTTCCATGAAGCGCCATTCTGCCCGCGCCATTTGGTCGGGCGCTCCGGACGCGGGGACACCTGCATCGCTTCATACCTGGCGAAGCGCTTGAGCGCGCCTCCCAGGGAGGCCACCATTTGGGCTGCGGCTGTTACCAGTCTCAAGCTCGAAGCCGAGGGTCCAATCAAGAGAAGATTGGATGAAGTGGAAGAACTCTTCGAGCAGATGGCTGCACGCGACGGATGATCTTCGAGAGGAGCGGGTCAGAGCCTCTCGACACCATTCAGCTTGCCGAGATCACGGTCAAACGTCCCCAACGGCAAGTGACCGGCCTTTCGAGCAACCTCCAGCACCAGGCAATCGGAAAAGCCCAGGGCCGGTTTCCTACGAAAACTCTCGAGCGCAGCGGCCACGGCCTCCGAATCCTGAAGCGTCAGCTGTTGGTGATTCAAGAGCATCTTGACGGCTGTAGCGATAGCTTCCGGGCCGCGATCGTAGACGGACGCCAGGACCCACACGGCTTCAGCGAGCACCAAGTGGGGAACCCAAGCGCCCGGCGCGATGAAGGCCTCGGCCGCAGCCAGTTGCCTGACGTCGTCGCGGGTCAGCAGGCGGACCAGGACGTTGGTGTCAACGGCCCGCACGACGCCTCTTGACGTAACGCCGCACACCGTCCTTCAACTCGGCCAAGGTCCGGGGCTTGGGCGGTGTGGGGAACAAGGACCGGTGCACTTCCTCCGAGGTGAACCGGCCTGCGCGGCGAACAATGACCTTCTCGCCATCGTCATCCCACTCCAGCACCGAGCCTGGACCGACGCCTAGTTTCCGGCGAACCTGTGCCGGAACCGAGATCTGGCCCTGCGCGGTGAGTTTCGAGTGAGCAATCGCCATACCGGCATATTACCACGGTAATGGATCGTTGGTCAGACCGGCCGGCGGAGGAATCGCCAGAGAGTCACCACCGCCGAAATCTGGAAGGCGAGGATGATGACTGCGCACACTTGCAGCACACCCCATTCCAGGCTGGTATCGGTTTCCCCGTGATAGATGTCGGTCAGGGCCAGGTGACTAACGAGCACGGCGAGAAGCGAGGCCACGCCGAGGAAGAGCGATACACGCGCCAAGGTCTTAAGCTGCATAGGTCCTCCTACTGGCGTTCAATAATCGGCTTGGGCTCGTAGGTCCAACCCCGCGCAAGGCGGCGTTCTTCCCATCGAGCGGTGAGCCACAGCAGCGGACCCAGCATACGCGTCCGCAGCCATGTCGGCAGGCCGAACTCGCGCTCAATCTCCCGGCGCAGCGCGCGGATCTGGTCGCGCAGGTCCTTCTGCTTGCGCTCCATGGCCCACAGCGCGGCATTATACGACTGCTTCAGCGGCTTGATCTCCCACCGAAAACGTTCGCGGATCCGGGGATCGGCATCGTCCTTGTAACGCCGCCAGCCTTCCAGCATGGTGCGGCAGATGCGAAACAGGCTGGGACCATTGCGTTCCAGGTCGCGCCAGAACGCCGAGAGCAGGAACTTCTCCGATTCCTCCGGGGTGATCGCGGGATGCTGGAAATTGAAGCGATACTGGCCGTGGATATCGGCTGGATCCACGCCGGGCAGCATCCGCCCTTCCTCGATCATGCGCTTTTCGAGCGGCGTTCCGGGCATGGGCGTGAAGAGCATGAACTGGTGCAGATCAGTCTCGTGGGCGACGGCGTGCTCAATCTCCTCGGCGATGTTCTCGGGAGTATGGTGTTCCAGGCCCACGATGGTCGAGCCCAGCACCTTGATGCCATGGCTGCGCAGAGCCTTCACCAGGGACAATGTGTCGGTCTGTTTCAGCTTGGCGTAACTCGATTTGGCCGATTCCAGGCCCATCCAGACCCAGGAGACTCCCAGGTCCACCAGCTCTTGCAGGCTGTAGAGTTGCAGGGCGTTGGCCGAGGAAAAGACGTACAGCGCCCAGCTTTTTGAGGTCTCCTTCATGCGTTCGAGCAGTTCCATGGCCCGGCGCCGGTAGAGCAGGAAGTTCTCGTCCATGATGAAGAACGAATGGACCTTCATGGCCCGCTCCATCTCGGTCATCACCTGG
>CAYPHP010000259.1:0-6053 GCA_964410045.1 uncultured Acidobacteriota bacterium
ACTTGCCCTCGGCCCGCAGCCGTTCCAGATCCTTGTTGGTCGCCGCGATCACCCGCACGTCCACCTTGCGGCTGGTGGTCGCGCCCAGCGGACGCACTTCTTTTTCCTGTAAGAATCGCAGCAGCCGTTGCTGGAATCCCGGATCAACTTCGCCGATTTCGTCCAGAAATACGGTGCCATTATTGGCGGATTCGAAGAGCCCCACGCGATCGCGGTCGGCCCCGGTGTACGATCCGCGCAGCGCGCCGAACAATTCCGACTCCAGCAGATTCGGCTGGATCGCCGCGCAATCCACCACCACAAATCGCCCCCGCGCGCGGTCGCTGTTCTGATGGATCAACTGCGCCACCAGTTCCTTGCCGGTTCCGGTTTCCCCGCGCAGCAGGACCGTGGCGTCAGTGGAGGCCACGCGGGAAATAAACTTGTAGACCTCCACCATGCGCGCGGAGTTTCCGGTCATCGCGGAGGCCGGCTCGGCCGTCGACGCCATCGGACGCACGCGCTCGCGGATGGCCGCCTCCGCGCCGCGCACCGCCTGCATCAGTTGGTCCACGGTGAAGGGCTTCGAAAGGTATTCGTAGGCGCCGGCGCGGGTGGCTTCCACCACCGTTTCCAGCGTGCCTTTGCCGGTCATCAGGATCACCGCGCCCGCGGGATTCAGGGCCTTGGCGCGCTGTAAAACGTCCAGGCCGGTCTTGTCGGCCATGTAGATATCGGAAACCACAATGGGAAACTGCTCGGTTTCCAGGCGGGCGATGGCGCTCTCCGCCGAGGCCGACTCCTCCACCGGATAGCCTTCCGCCTCCAGGGCCATGGTGATGGTCATCACCACGCCGGAATCGTCGTCCACCACCAGCACTCTGGGTTTGTCGCCAACCGAAGACACGCCTGACATCATAACGAAAAACGAGCCGCGACGGAAACGGGACGGAATTCGCACCTCCGAGCGAGCCGCGACGGTTACGGAGCGGGTGCTTCCCTGGAGTACCCGCTTGCTTACGTGCGCCTCGCAGTTTGCCCACCTCGATCACCCAGAGGAGTATACTCACCAGGGAGCGAGGGGTTCGTGAGATACACGCGAATCGTCGTCACTCACTACGGCGGGCCCGACGCACTTCAGGTGGTTGAAGAAGAGTGTCCCGAGCCGAAACGCGATGAAGTGCGGGTGAAAGTGCTGGCCGCAGGCGTGGCCTTGCCCGACATCATGGCGCGCGAGGGCATTCATCCGGAAACGCCCTCAGTACCGTTCACGCCGGGGTGGGATCTGGTGGGCACGGTGGATCGGCTCGGCGCCGATGTCTCGGGGATCGAACCAGGCCAGATGGTTGCCGCGATGCCGATCCACGGCGCGTACGCGGAGTTTGTCTGCCTGCCGCAACACGAGCTGGTTCCCGTGCCGTCCGGCTTGGACGCCGCCGAAGCGGTCAGCCTGGTACTGAACTACATCACGGCATACCAAATGCTGCATCGCTCCGCTAAGGTCAAGCCGGGCCAGCGCGTTCTGTTTCACGGCGCGTCAGGCGGCGTCGGCACGGCGCTGTTGCAGCTTGGACGGCTGGCCGGCCTCGAGATGTACGGCACCTGTTCGTCGCGAAGCGCGCCCGCCGTTTGCGACCTGGGCGGTAACCCCATTGATTGCAAGAATCAGGATTTCGTGCAGGAAATCCGTCGACTGACGGGCGCCGGCGTGGACGCCGTCTTCGACCCCATCGGCGGCGCACATCTCTGGCATTCTCGCGAGGCGCTCCGTCCGGGCGGGCGCGTGGTGGGTTATGGCAATACCACCGCGCTGCGTGGGGAGGGATTGGGCGCCGGCCGCACCGGACGCCGGAATCGCTTTCATGGACTCCCCATCTACGCGTTGTACATTGCCGGCGGCTGGCTTCTCCCCGGCCGGAGACGAGTGGTCCCCTACAGCATCCAGACGCTCAAACGACTGAGGCCGGCATTGTTCCGGCAGGACATGATCGCCCTGCTTGACCTCTTGCAACAGCAAAAGATCAAGCCGCTGATCGCGCAGCGGTTTCCGCTTTCCGAGGCCCGAAACGCGCATGAGTTGCTCGAAAAGGGTGGCGTGACGGGTAAGATCGTGCTGGTGACCTAAGGCCATCGCATGAGACCACAGGAGACAGGCTGGACAGCCTGTCCTACGTTCGGACTTTCACCGCGGGAACCACCAAGGCGAACTCGGACCCTTTGCCCAGTTCGCTGGCGAGCGTCACTTCCCCGCCGTGATGGCGGGCAATCTCGCGGACAATCGCCAGGCCCAGCCCGAGCCCCGGCTTGCCGGATTCCTGCGCGTCGCGCGTCCGATAAAAGCGGTCGAAAATGTGCGCCGCATCTTGCGGCGAGATTCCGCCGCCTTGATCGCGCACAGCCACGCGCACCCGTCCGCCGGACGTTCCGGCGCTCACACGCACCTGGCTGCGTTCCGGAGAATATTTGATCGCGTTACCTAGTAAATTATAAACAGCAAATTCCAATAATTCCGCGTCACCCAAAGCCTGGCCGGGATCCTCCAGCTCAATAGCCACGGAAATATGCTTGCGATCAGCCGCCGGGCGGACGCGCTCGGCGCTGGTTTCTACGATGGCGCGGACGTCCACCGGTTCGCGGCGCAACTCAATTTCCCCCGCGCTCAGCCGCTCCACGTCCCAGAAACGGTCCACCATGCGGGTCAGGCGCTGCGACTCGCGCTGGATCAGCTCGCCGATCTGCTGGCGGCGCTTCTCGTCGAGCGGATAGCGCCCGATCAGTTCACCGGACCCTTGCAGCGCCGTCAGCGGACTCTTCATCTCGTGCTTCACGAAATCAATCTGCTCGCGCAGGCGGCGCTGGGTGGCGTCGGCGGTCTGAAAATGCCGCCACACCGTCAAGTACTGATAGACGCCGCAGGTGATGAGCACCAGCCAGAAGACCGTCGCCAGGGAAAACGCCGGAGCCACCATGCCGGCCCGCAGACTGAAAAAGGGAAAGGCGTGGGTGGCCGCGGCCAGCGCCAGGATTGCCGCGCCCAGGCTCACGCCGCGCAGCCAGTAGAGCGCCAGCCCGATCAGCGCGGCCAGAGTCACTTCCAGCGCCAGGATGGTGCTTTCGCGCATCGGCAGCAGGAATTGACGCGACAGCAAGGTCCGCAGCAGGTTGGCGTGGATCTCGACGCCGGGCATCTCCACACCGCTGGTGGAAATGGGAGTGAATTTGCGGTCGCCGACGCCGCGCGCCGTGGTTCCGATCAGCACCGCCTTGCCGGCGAAAACTTGCGGATCCACTTTGCCGGCGAGGATCTGCTCCAGGCTGACGGTGGCGAACCAGCCTTCGCTGCCGGCGTAGTTCACAATCAGGGCGCGTTGCGCGGCGCGGGACGCCGGAATCCGCAGGTCGCCCCATTCGAGACCTTCTTCCGTCTCCAGCAATCCGCGCGGCGCGGGAACCATTTGCCGGTAACATTCGAGGGCCAGCGCCCAGTGGCGGATTTTGTCGGCGGTTTTTTCCAGCAGGATCTGGCGAATGAAGCCGTCCTCGTCAGGATCGGCCAGCACGTGTCCGACTCCGGCAGCGGCCTGCGCAAAACGGGGGTTGGGTTCCTGCCAGCGGGCTTCGCTCTGCGAAGGAACAAGCGACGTGGCCAGGACCACTCGCCCGCATCCGCGCATGGCCTGCTCCAGCGCGGCGTCGGACGCTTCGGTGGTCGCTTCCGGGTACCACAAGTCCATTCCGACGACTGCGGGGCGTCCGGCGCAGACGCGTTCCAGGGCCGCAGCCACTTGGCGGCGGTCGAGCGGCCACGTGCCGCGCGCGCGCAGGGTGTCGTCGTCAATGGCCACGATCACGATGCGGTCTTCGTTCTGAGCCGCCGCGCCGCGCAGACGCAGGAAGAAGTCGGAGGCGTAGTTGTTCATCTGCCGGCCGTAGGCGGTGAACCCGATCAGCACCGCCGGCAGGAGAGTCCCCAGCAGCAGGCCCACATACATCCACACCCCGCGCCGCTGGCCAACCCTAGGCCCAACCGATGACATGGTCACATGATAGCGAAAAAAGAGGAGCCCTCTCGCGCCAAGACGCAAAGGCACAAAGCGGATGTGCCAGGGGGCGCGGGCATCTTGCATACTCCGTCCCGAGTACCGCTTGCATTCTGATCGCCGTGTATTTACTATGTAAAGCGTGGAGTTCGACTGGAACGCTGCGAATCTGAAGCACATCGCCAAACATGGCATCGCTAGAGAAGAAGCCGAAGATGCGGTCCGGATCGAACCCCTGGAAGCGGATGTTCAAGAGCACGGCAGCGAGCAGCGGGTGCTGTGCCTTGGCCGCACCAGGTCAGGACGATTGCTCACGATTCTATACACCGAGCGAAAGGGCAGGGTCCGAGTCGTGACGGCTTACGAAATGACCAAACAGCAGCAGCGCATGTACTTTGAGGGGAAATGACCATGTACAAGAAGCGGATCACGATTCCGAAGTTCCGCAGTGAATCGGAAGAGGCGGCGTGGTGGGATCGCCATCCCGAAGTGGCCACCGAGATCCTGAAACGCGCACTGAAGTCCGGCAAAGCGAGGCGGGGGGTTCCCCTGAAGACCGTCACGATGCGTCTGCCGGTGCCTGACATCAAGACGGCCCAGGATCTGGCGGGACGCAAAGGGCTTCCGTATCAGACCTACATCAAGATGCTCTTGCACGAGGTCTTGGAAAGAGAGCGCCTCTCGGCGTAGGACCATTGAGCCTTAATGCGTGGCGGCTTTTTTTGCCAGCGGACCGGTGGGGGCCAGGCTGCGGTCGGCCAGGTCTTGGGCGAAGGATTCCGCCAGGCTTTGCAGGCGGTGAGCAAACTCCTCCATCTGCGTTTCCAGAACTTGTTGCGCGGTCACCATCAGGCTGGCCTGCATGGCGTCGAGTTGCGTCTCCATGCGCTCTTGGACCATCTTGTCGAGCGCCTGCTTCCAGCGCCCTTCCGACTGCTTCATGTACGCCTGGACGCGTTCGTCGAGCTTGATGGCGGCTTGCTGCTCGATGGACGCCAGGACCGTCTCGCATTCCTGAAGCCGCATCTGGAGGCGCTGCTCGACCACCATCTGGGTATTGAGCGCCGACTGCAGCGAGCGTTGTTCCACTGCCGCGATGGTGCGCTCGGCGGCTTTGGAAATCCCTTCCACGCCCTTCTGCGCCGATTGCGAGTATTGCGCCGACAGACGAATCAAATCGTTTTTCGCGGCATGGACCGCCGGGTCTAGCGTGGCGGCCAGTGCTTGCCGCAGGGAGTCGTTGATTCGTTCCCTGGCTTGCTCCACCGCTTTGGCTACGTGCCCGTCCAATTCCTGCTTGGCCGCGCTGAGTGATTCGGCCAGCGCCGAGGAAGGGACCCCGGGAGTCTCCGGCTCGGACAACGCCGGAAACTCCGGGGCCTTCGCAGGCAGAGTCTGGGCAGGCGGTTGGAGGGTTTGGCTTGCGGCAGTTGCTGCGGGGGAAGACGGAACTTGTGTCGCGACAGGCGCTGGCGCGGGGGCCACCTTCGTGTCTGGCTCGATCTTGGGCTTGGCTCCCCCTCCGGCGCTGAACGATCCCGGCGGAAATGATCCGCTGTCGTCGGGAAAAAGCACGCCCCAGAAGGTCCCGTCGGCTTGCTCGATCTCCAAGCCGACCTCCGACTTGCTGCCGCGCCTTTCTCCCAGCCACACCACGGTGGCCGGCGTGATTCTCTGACCCTTGCCGCTGCCTACTGAAAGCGTGAGTCTGGTGCCGATCGGCAGCGATGCAGTGGCCAGCACCTTGGCCCCGCTGCGGTTGATGACGATGGTCTGAGTGCTTTCCTTAAACGTGCCGCCGGCGTTGTCGGCGATCTCCAGGGTCACCGGCAAGGCCATCAGCATCCGGGTCCCGGAGCGGGCCGTCTCTGAGAATCGCAGAGGTACAGGCGCGGAGGGCATAGTTTTCTTACTGGGTCCGTTGCTCCTGCAAGCAACCCAAGTGCCAACGGTCTAAGTGTTTAGCTTTGAGTAACTAGAAGACCGTCGAATTCCTGACGGAGGGGTCCGGCGTGTAACGATTCGTTACGCCCG
>CAYPHP010000260.1:0-6030 GCA_964410045.1 uncultured Acidobacteriota bacterium
TAGGCTTCATCCGGCGCCAGGTCGAGGCGGCCCGCCAGCAGGGCCCGCAGCGCGGCAAAGCCCAGCGCGATCCACGCAGCGCGCTGCAGGGCCTGGGCTGCTGTCATGCCTCGGCCTTGCGTGACGAGAGCCAGAGCCCGCACAAGAACCAGAATACAAAGCTGCTCTGCACCGATCCCAAGTTGAACTCAAAGAGCCCGTTCAAGTTCCAGGCCAGCCAGGCGCCGGCAAAACCCAGGCCCAAGCCGGATGGCTCGCGCCAGCCCTCGCCCAGGGCCCTGAAGAAAAGGCTGAAGAGGAAGGCAGCCAGGCAGAAGAGCGCGGGCAGGCCGTACATGGCCGCGATTTGAATGGCGTTGTTGTGCAGGTGGCCGCGCTCATAGGGCGGGATGCCCTTGCTGGCATACCAGCCCCGTCCTTCGTCGCTGAGATAGCGGTGGTAGTAGCCCTGGGCCTGGCCGCCGCTCTTCATGGCAAAGCTTTCCATGGCATCGCCCACGCCCAGCCAGGGATGCTCAGCCGAAATGGCCAGGCCGGCCTGCCACATGTCCTTGCGCTCACGGTTGCTGTCGTTGTTGCTGTCAAAGCTCGAGCGCAGGCGCTGGCCAAAAACCGTGCCATGAGCCGCGGCGCGAATGGCCCGCGGCGTCAGGATGTCCGGCAGACGCACAAGTTGATAGCCGGTGGCGGGAACGCCCTTCAGTTCCACACCCAGATCCCGCAAGCGATCGATCCAGCCATGCAAGGTCGAGCGCGGCACGCCGATCTCTTCGGCCATCTTGGTGCCCGACACCACCACCGTCGCATGCTCCTGGAGGAGATCCAGGAGGCGGTGGATGCGGTCGTCGGGGGATTGCGCCATGGTCAGTGCTCCAGCAGAAACGTGATGTCGGACGCCGGTGCCGAATGCGTTAGTGCTCCGACGGAAATGTAGTCGGGCCGGGCTGCGGCATAAGCCGCCACGTTCTCCAGCGTGACGCCGCCCGAAACTTCCAGGTCCGCGCGATGATTCGTCAGCGTCACGGCCTGGGCAACGTCGGAGGGCGAAAAGTTGTCCAGCAGGATGGCTTTGGCTCCAGTCTCCAGGGCTTCGCCCAGTTCTTCGAGATTACGCACCTCAATCTGCACGGGACGGCCCTGCGCCGCGCGAAACCCGGCTTCCCAAGCCTGGCGGATTCCTCCCGCCGCCGCGATATGGTTCTCCTTGATCAAAAGTGCATCATACAGCCCCATGCGATGGTTGACACCGCCGCCCGCGGCGACGGCCAGCTTTTCCAGCCGGCGCAGACCCGGCAGGGTTTTCCGCGTATCCCGGATGCGAACCCCGGCGGCAGCCTTCACAAAGCGGCGGGTGAGCGTCGCGACGCCGAATAGGTGACACAGGAGATTCAACGCCACTCGCTCACACTCGAGGAGCAAGCGAGCTGGACCGGCGACCGTCGCCAGCAGCGCTCCGCTGTCCGCACTTGTCCCGCTGAGATTCTGCAATTTGGTCTGAACGTGCGCACCGTAGACCATCGGAAGCAGTTCAATGCCGGCTACCACAAGATCCTGCTTGGCCACAAAACGTCCGTGGGCGGTCTGTCCCTCAGGAACACAGGCTTGGCTGGTGCGGTCGCCAGACCCGATGTCTTCCTCCAAGGCGCGGCGGATCAATTCGCGCGTCTCGGGCGTGTCCCATGGGTTGGCGGTCGGTGAAGGCTGGGTCACTGGATCGACAACATGCGCTGAATGGCCACGAGCGCCTTTTGCCGAACGTCTTCATCCAGCAAAACTTCGTGATGATTATTGAGCAGTGAATCGTGCAGCTTCTCGAGCGTATTCATCTTCATGTATTCACATTCGGCCTCGTCGGAAACCGGATAGAAGATCTTCTCGGGAACTTCCTTGCGCAGGCGGTAGACCATGCCCTTTTCAGTGGCCACAACGAACTGGCGCGCCGGCGACCGCCGCGCATGGCTCAGCATCTGGTCGGTGGAGAGGAAATAGGCCTGGCGATGGGGCCAGTCGCCGCGAATCGTACGGGCCATACAGGATGAGGCGCATCCGCACTCCGGGTGGATCAACAACTCGGCGTCCGGATAGCGGTCCAGGGCGATATCCAGGGCCTTCTCCCCGATTCTGGCGTGGACGTGACATGCCCCGTCGTAGAGATCCACCAGGCTCTTGTCCACCCGAGCCTGTGCGAGCACCACGGCCCCCAGATACTTGTCGGGCAGGAACAGGATGCGGCGGCCGGGATTCTCGCGCGCGGCGTGCTCCACCACCTGTACGGCATTGCGCGAGGTGCAGACGTAGTGGCTGCGCGATTTGGTCAACGCATCCGTGTTGATGTAGGAAACCAGGATGCCGTCGGGATGCCGGGCAATCCAGCGGTCCAGGATCTCCGGGTGGATCGAAGCAACCAGGGAACATCCGGGCAGGTCAGGCATGAACACGCGCGTGTCGTTGCCCACGATGGTCTTGGCGGTTTCACCCATGAAGAGCACGCCACAGAAATCCACGCGGGGAGCCGGACGCTCCGCCAGATAGTTGCTCAATGCCAGGGAGTCGCCGACGTGTTCGGCCACCTCCTGGAGTTCGGGATACTGGTAGTTGTGAGCCACCACGCGGCTCTTCTTCTGCCGCGCCAGCACCTCGACCTGCTGGCTGAGTTCCGCCAGGGTTTTCACGTAGTCGCGCGTATATCGGCCGGGGTATAGGTCCTCGGCGTACCGGGACAGGTTCTCCCACCATACCTGGAGCGCGGCCGGCATTTATCTAGTATGACACGATAGCGGTCTGCCCGCCCGGCGCAGGATATGATGATTGGTCCATGGCTCTCAGGAGGCGAACCGCTACACCCATTGAGCGTCGCAAGGCCCTGAGGCCTCAGCCCGGTCCGGACATTTCCGGACTGGACGATCCCGCACTCTACCTCAACCGTGAAATGAGTCTCCTGGCATTCCAGCGCCGCGTGCTGGAGGAGGCCCTGGACGAGCGGAATCCGATCCTGGAACGTGTAAAGTTCCTGGCCATCCTGGGCTCGAATCTCGACGAGTTCTTCATGGTCCGCGTGGCCGGCCAGATCGCTCAAGCCGAGACCGGCATCGCCGAGGCCGGCCCCGATCGAGTGGGCCCGGTGGCCCTGCTGGCGGCTATCGGATGGGAAGTGAAAATGCTCCTGGCGGACGCGCACGAGTGCCTGGTGGGAGACCTCCTCCCGAACCTGGCGCGCCAAGGCGTCGAGATTCTCGACTACTCGGCCTTGAATGCCGAGCAGCGCAGCCTGGCCGAAGCCTACTTCCAGAACACGATCTTTCCGGTGCTCACTCCCTTGGCCTTCGACCCGGGACGTCCGTTCCCGCACATTTCAAACCTCAGCCTGAACCTGGCCATCACCATCCGGGATCAGGGCGGCGCCGAGCGCTTTGCCCGGCTGAAGGTGCCGGATTCCCTGCCCCAACTCGTTCCGGTGTCCCACCTTCGGGAACTGAACGGCGGACGGAGCGCGGAATCCTTCGTGTGGCTGGAACAGGTGATCGCCGCGAACGTTGCCGCATTGTTCCGGGGCATGGAGGTGCTGGAAGTCCATCCCTTCCACGTGACCCGCGACGCCGACTTCGCGATCAAGGAACTGGACGCCGAGGATCTCCTGGAAACGATCGAGGAAGGCGTGCGGCAGCGGCGCTTTGGAAGCGTGGTGCGGCTGGAAGTCAGCGAGAACATGCCCGCCGCGATTCTCAAGATCCTGATGCAGAATTTGGAGGTCGTCTCCAGCCAGGTGTATCGAAGTCCGGGCCATCTCGCGCTCAGCCGCCTGATGCAACTCTTCAAGCTCACCCGCCCGGAGTTAAAGGACCCTCCCTTCACACCGGGCGTCCCGGATGCGTTGGCGAAGGCCGCGGACGACGAAGACGTGTTCGCCGTCATCCGGCGCCAGGACGTGTTGCTGCATCACCCCTACGATTCCTTCCAAACGGTGGTGGATCTGTTGCGCCGCGCGGCCCGCGATCCGCAGGTGCAGGCCATCAAGATGGTGCTGTATCGCGTAGGCCGTAACTCCCCGATCGTCGAGGCGCTGCTCGATGCCGTGGAAAACGGCAAGCAGGTAGCGGTGCTTGTGGAACTGAAGGCGCGGTTCGACGAAGAAAGCAACATCGAGTGGGCCCGCGCCCTGGAGCGCGAGGGCGTCCATGTAGTCTACGGGCTGGTAGGTTTGAAGACCCACTGCAAGCTTCTGCTGGTGGTTCGTCGCGAAGGCGACTCCATCCGCAGATACCTGCACATGGCTACCGGCAACTACAACGTGGTTACCGCGCATCTCTACACGGACCTGGGCCTGCTCACATGCCAGGACGACGCCGGAGCCGACGTCACCGACCTGTTCAACTACCTCACGGGATACAGCGCTGTGCGCGAGTACCGCAAGTTGCTGGTCTCGCCTGTAACTCTGCGCGACAGATTTGAGGGCCTGATCCGCCGGGAAATTGAACACGCCCAGCACGGCCGCGAGGCCCGCCTGATCTTCAAGATGAATGCCCTGGAAGATCCGCGCATGATCCAGCTTCTCTACCAGGCTTCCCAGGCCGGGGTGCAGGTGGATTTGCTGGTCCGTGGAATCTGCTGCTTGCGCCCCGGCGTCGCGGGGGTCAGCGACAAGATCCGGGTGATGAGCGTCGTGGGCCGGTTCCTGGAGCATAGCCGTATCTACTTCTTCGGCAACGCGGGCCGGGAAGAGATTTACGTCGGCAGCGCCGACCTGATGCCCCGCAATCTCGACCGCCGGGTGGAAGTGCTCTTCCCGCTCGAGGACGCCGGCCTGATCGCGCGCGTCAAGGATGAAATCTTGCAGAAGTACCTGGCCGACACCGCCAAGTGCCACGTGATGCAGAGCGACGGCTCGTACATCCGCCGCCAGCCAGAGAACGGCGAGAAGCCTTTCAGCGTTCAGGGGTGGTTCCTAGGTCGCGGCCGCTGATCGAGCAATCCACGCGTCGATCGCCTTGCGAAACTCGCGGATGTGATCCGGCGTGCTGCCGCAACAACCGCCGATGATGTTGGCGCCGGCTTCGAGAAGCGGCGCCACGCCCGCGACCATCTGCTCCGGCGTTTCGTCGTAGACCACCTTCAGGTTCACCAGCTTGGGCTGTCCGGCATTCGGTTGGGCCATCACCGGCAGTCCGGTGACCTTCCTGTATCGCCGCACGGCCTCTCGCGCCCGCTCCATGTCCATGCCCGTGCCACAGTTCAGCGCGGCAACGTCGGCGCCCAACTCCGTCATCAGTGCCACGGCCCGTTCCGGGTCGACGCCCATCATGGTGCGAAACGTCGAGCCATCGAGCGTCACGTCGTAAGCCATCGACCCGATGACGCATGTGGCGCCCGCTTTCTTCGCCGCGCGGATTCCGAGCGTCAGTTCTTCCAGCGAGGTTTGCGTTTCGACGATGATGGCATCCGCGCCCGCAGCGACCAGTGCCGCCGCCTGTTCTTCGAATGCATCGCGGACCTGCGTCTCAGAAAACTCCCCATACGGCTCCAGCAAACCGCCGAACGGTCCAATGTCGCCTATGACGTAGCCGTCGCGATCACCAAACGCGCGGCGCGCGATCTCCACACCGGCCCGGTTGATGGCCGCGACGTCGTCGCCGTGGGAATGGCGATGCAGCATGATCCGCGAGCCACCAAAGGTGTTTGTGAGGATGCAGTCCGAACCCGCTTCCGCGTAGCGTCGCTGGATCGCCAGGACCTTCTCCGGTTGCGTGACGTTCCACAGTTCACCGCATCCACCGGGTTCGAGGCCGGCGCGCATGAGTTCCGTACCCATCGCGCCATCCGCCAGCAGCGGCCGCTGTCGAATCGCGTCCTGCAAACGTGGTTTCATGAACCTCCGCCCTGCTGAGCCAGCGCGTAATGGATGGTCTCGAAGACCAGGCCCCACTTGTGCTCGCGGCTGCCGGGATCGCAATAGCAGCCCGCCGCGCCGGACTGGCGCTGCCACGACAAGACCTCGCTCAAGGGCCGGCCCAGAAGGGGCTTCTCTTTGGCGAT
>CAYPHP010000261.1:0-6020 GCA_964410045.1 uncultured Acidobacteriota bacterium
CCGCAAGGCGGCTCATCCCAAGCAGCCCAAGAAGCCGTTGAACGGCGCCCCGCAGATGGTCGAAGTCAGTCGCGACGGCAAGCGTATCTACTTCACCAATTCTCTCTATACTCCGTGGGACGATACGTTTTATCCGGCAGGCCTCGACGGCTGGATGGTGAAGCTCGACGCCAAGCCGGAAGGCGGCCTAGCGATCGATCCCAAGTTCTTCGTCGAGTTCAGCGAACTGCGTCCCCACCAGGTCCGTCTGGAAGGGGGCGACGCCTCTTCCGACTCCTACTGCTACGCATGAGCGAAACCTGGGGAGCCTGGTCCACGTTGTTTTTGCTGGGAGCCTATCACGGCATCAATCCCGGGATGGGATGGCTGTTCGCGGTGGCGCGCGGCATGCAGGAGCATCGCACGCGCGCCGTCGCATGGTCGCTGCCGCCCATCGCCCTGGGCCACGCGCTGGCCATCGGTGTGGTGGTGCTCATCGCTCAACTGGCCCAGGTGGCGATCCCCCTGCTGTACGTCCGGATCGTCGTGGCCGCAACGTTGGTGGGACTGGGCGTCTATAAGCTGGTCCGCAGCCGGCACTTCCGCTGGGGCGGCATGCAGGTTGGTTTTCGCGACCTCACCATCTGGTCATTTCTCATGGCCTCGGCGCACGGCGCGGGCCTGATGGTGCTGCCGGTGGTGTTGGCGGCGTCGGATCCTCATGCGCATCATATGTCCGCGGCCGCAGACGCCAGCAGCGGCGTCTGGGCCACGCTGATCCACACGCTGGGATACTTCACCGTGACCGCTGCGGCGGCGCTGCTGGTCTACCAGAAATTCGGACTGGCCATGCTGCGCCGCTCGTGGTTCAACCTGGACCTGGTCTGGGCCATCGCCTTGGTGGTCACCGGTGTTGTAGCGCTGCTCGTGTGAGACACCCGCCTCCCGAAAGAGACCGCGCCGGGTGCTAGAATGACCCTCATGGGCACGGTGACCACAGGTACGAGGCAATCACCACAGATGAACACCGATAAACACAGATGACGGACGAATCGCTTGATCCGTGTTCATCTGTGTTCATCCGTGGTTACAGAACATGCTAGCGCTTGGGTTCATCCTGACAATCGCCACCGCCGCCTGGCTGATCTACCTCGTCGTGCGCGGACCGCGGGTCAAGCCGTTCCCGCATTACGGCTACTTGGGCCTGGTGGTGATCGGCGTGGCCGAGTATCTGCTGCTTCAAAAACAGCCGCTGGTCTTGATCTACTTCACGCCCATCTGCTGGACCGGCTACATCGCCGCGGTGGACGCTGCGGTGTATTCGCTGTCGGGCCGCTCGCTGATGCGCAACCATCCCGGACAGTTCTGGGCGTGTACGCTGCTTTCCGTTCCGCTGTGGCTGGTCTTTGAGGCGTACAACCTGCGGCTGCAAAACTGGTCA
This sequence comes from uncultured Acidobacteriota bacterium, assembly GCA_964410045.1. GTDB lineage: Bacteria > Acidobacteriota > Terriglobia > JAJPHL01 > JAJPHL01 > CAYPHP01. Next base: position 1,421 of record CAYPHP010000261.1, read on the forward strand.
TATGAAGGGCTGCCGGTCCAACTGATCCCGCGCTACATCGGATACGGATGGGCCTTCGCCACGATTTGGCCGGCGATGCTGGAGACCTCCCAATTGTTGCGCGCCGCGGGGTTTTGGAAGCGCGAATACCCGCGCTGCCAATGTTCGCGGTCGACGGCGTATGTTTCGCTGGCGGCGGGCGCCGTGATGCTGCTTCTGCCGCTGCTCCTGCCGGTGAAGCTGGCTGCCTACACTTTTGGATTGGTCTGGCTGGGCTTCATCTTCTTCCTCGACCCCATCAACTATCGCCTGGAGGCGCCCTCGCTCCACGAGGATTGGGAACGCGGCAATCGGGCCCGCTGCTACTCGCTGCTGGTCAGCGGAGCCATCTGTGGGATACTCTGGGAGTTCTGGAATTACTGGGCCATTGCCAAGTGGATCTACATTTTCCCCATCATGCAGGATTGGAAGATCTTCGAGATGCCGGCGCCCGGATTTCTGGGCTTTCCACCCTTTGCCCTGGAGACCTACTTAATGTATTGCCTCTGCGTTCGCCTGGCCGGCCATGTCCCTGACCTCTAGCCGATTCCGGCTGCTCCTTCTAGGTGTGGGACTGACGGCCATGGCCAGCCTGCTGATCGAGTTGGCCCTGACCCGGCTGTTTTCCGTCCTGCTCTTCTACCACTTCGCGTTCATGGCCATCTCGCTTTCCCTGCTGGGTCTGGGCGCGGGCGGATTGCTCAGTTATTGGATCGCCGGCGACCGTCCGCTCGAAAAACTTTGGACCCGCTTGACCTGGCTGGCCGCGGCCTACGCGGTGATGACCGTGGGCGTGTTGCTGGTGGTGGTGCGCATCCTGACCTGGACCGATTCGCTGAATGCCGCGCTCACCGTGCTTTACTTCGTCTCGACCATCCCGTTTGTGTTCGCCGGGGTGATCCTGTCGCTGCTGCTGTCGCGTACCTCCGAATTTGCCGGATCAGTCTACTTCGCCGACTTGGCCGGGGCGGGCTGCGGATGCCTGCTGCTGATTCCGCTGTTGAACTGGCTGGGCGGGCCGAACGCGTTGCTGTGCGCCGCAGTGGCCGCCGCGATCAGCGCGGTGATCTGGTCGGCGCTGGGCGGCGGCGACTGGCGCCGCTGGATCCTGTTGCCGGTGCTGCTGGTGGTGATCATCGCTGCCAACAAGCAGGTCCCGTTTCTCGACGTGGTCCGCGCCAAGGGCCAGGATTTCTCCAAGGAAAACTTCAGCAAGTGGAACTCCTTTTCGCGCGTCGGGCTCACCGACATCTACATCCGCATTGACGCCGACGCCACCACCCGCGTGGCCGACATCCCGCTGACCAACGGCGAGTTCTGGCGCGACGCCGCGCAGCGCTACGGACCCGGCCTGGTCTACTGGATCCATCCGGGCGCCAGCGCCCTGATCATCGGACCCGGCGGCGGATTCGACGTGGGCCGCGCTCTGGCCATGGGCAGCAAAGACGTGACCGGCGTCGAAATCAATCCCATCATCATCAACGACATCATGCTGGGCGTGGCCCGCAAGAGCAGCCACGAGATCTATCTGCGCCCCGAAGTGAACATCGTGGTCGAGGACGGACGCAGCTTTGTGCGACGGTCGCCGCGCCGCTATGGCGTGATCCAGGCCACGCTAGTCGATACGTGGGCCAGCATTTCCGCGGGCGCGTTTACGCTCACGGAAAACAATCTCTACACCGTCGAGGCCTTCCAGGAATATTTGCGGCATCTGGAGCCGGACGGCATCCTGTCGATCACACGCTGGGAATTCAAGCAGCCGCGCGAGGCGCTACGGCTGCTCTCGCTGGGAGTGGAGGCGCTTCGAAGCGAAGGCGTCACCGATCCCGCCAAGCACTTCGTGGTGATCATCGACGGCCAGCTCAGCGAAATGGGCACGTCGGCGACCATGCTGATGAAGCGCTCGCCGTGGACCGCGGAAGAACTGGCCGCGGTCCGCTCCGGCGGCACCACGCCGATCTGCATGCCCGATCAGCGTTTCGACAATGCTTTCGATCAACTGCTGCATGCCGCTGATCGTGACGCGTTCTACCGGGCGTATCCGTACGACGTGACTCCGGTCTACGACAACCGCCCGTTCTTCTTTTTCAACGTGCGGACCTCGGGGCTGCTGGACATGTGGACCGGCGGCGAGACCATGGACCGCAAGGTCAACACCGGGTTGCTGATGCTGCTGGCGGTGCTGGCGGCGTCGACGCTGGGCGTGATCCTGTTCCTGCTGGTGCCGGCGCGGCTCAGTGCGCGCCTGCCGCGCGAGCCGGGCGTTTCCCGATGGCTGCTGTATTTCTGCGCCATCGGACTCGCGTTCATCCTGGTAGAAGTAGCCTTCATCCAGAAGTTCGTGCTGTTTCTCGGCCATCCCACCTACGCGCTGACGGTGGCGGTCTTCTGGCTGCTGGCGGCGTCCGCGATCGGCAGTTATTGGACCCGAAGTTTCTCGGAAGAGACAGTGCGCGCTCGCCTGCCGCGACTGCTGCTCGGGGCCGCCGCGATAGTGGCGTTGCTGTCCGCCGGCGTCACTCCGCTGCTGACCGCGCTGGTTTCCTGGCCGCTGAGCGCGCGGATTGCCGTGGCCGCGGTCCTGCTGGCGCCCGCCGGATTCCTGATGGGCACCGCGTTTCCCTGCGCGCTGCGCCTGTGCGGGCGCAGTTTCCCGGGAGCGCTTCAGTGGGCCTGGACCATGAACGCCGCCACCAGCGTGCTCGGCTCGGCGCTCGCGGTGTTTCTCTCGATTCACATGGGCATCTGGCAAACGATGATCTGCGGCGGAGCGTGCTACGTCGTCGCGGCTGTGCTGGCCCGAACGGACCAACCGCAGATTACGCAGATTTCACAGATCTGACTGAATCGCCGCCAAGCGTGTCGACTCCTCCTCGAACAGCGGAAGGAATACCTCCGCCTCGACCGGGAGTAGTTTCCGGGCTTGGCATTCCTTCAGTGCTGCAAGACCAAGTTCCCGGTTTCCCAGATGTCGGTGACCTCGAGTGAGAAGCGCATGGCCCAAGACCCCGTCTGGATCAATTCGCACGAGGAACTCGCCCAGTTCCTTCACAAGGTTCCAATCGGCGAAAGTGTCCCGGAAAATGATCGACGGAAAGAAATCTTTCTTATCGATCGCTTCGCACACTCTCTTCAGAAGTTCGCTATCCGGATCCATACCTCTCTGCGAAATCTGCGTAATCTGCGGACTAGTTCTCCGTAGGGACCTTTTCGATCTTGTCCACCACCACGATGCTGACCGGTCCCTTCTTCGCCTCCAGCTTGAGACCAAGCTGTTCCTGAAGCGCAGTCGCCAGCGTGGGTGCGGACTCGACATCGGCGGGGCGATCGGCCGGCCCTCCGCCGCCGGGACCGGGCCCTTGCGCGATGAACACTCCGCCTCCTCCACCGCCGCCGGGACCCATACCCACCATACCGGGACCCATCCCGCCGCCTTCAGGCGCGAAGTCCAGCGTGAAGTCGTATTTCTTAGTCAAGCCCGTGGCGTCCAGCACCGGCCGCCCGGCCGACGACGACAGCCTGGCCGCCAGCCAACCCATGTTTTCCTTGTACGCGGTCAAGCGCGCGCGTCCCGGCGACATCATCATCATGGTTCGGCCGGCCAGACCCTGCGGCACTCCGTCCCGGCCGACCATTATCGGTCCGCCTGGGGGCGGAGGAGGCGGCGGCGCGGCGCCGGGAACCGTCTCGCTCTGATCCGCGGACTCCTTGAACTTCGGTCCACCCTTGCCGACCACTAGCTCGAAGACCGGCAGTTCTTTCGTCTCGCGATGGATTTCCAGCTTGAACCGCTCGGCCAGCAGATTCTGCAGCATGATCCGGAACTGTTCTCTTGTCGCGCCGGGCGGTACTTTGGCGGCGATATCGAATCTCTCGCCGCTCAGCCAGCTTGGCGCTGAGAGCTGATAGGGCTTCAGGTCGTAGGCCATGGTGATCAGCATGGTCAGGCTCATGTTCGAGCCGGTAAAACGGATCGGGTCGGCGCTGCCCGGCCCGCCTCTGGCTCCCATGACCATTCTTCCGCCCTCCGGCGGGGCGGAAGGCTTGATGGACGCCACTTCAAACGTAAGCTGGCTCTCGGGTTGCTGGGCGTAGCAGAAGACTGCCAACAGAACCACCACCATTGCTTTCATCATGACCATATTGGACAACATCGCCTCCGGAAGTTCCACTATTCTGCGTATCTGCGGTTTCACTTCAGCGCCTCTTCGTACTTGTCCCACTCCACGGCGACCACGGACGCCCGCTCGCGGAGCGCGGCCAGCAGCCGGTTTGAAAAACGGCTCGGAATCTTACAGAAGAGAAGGAGTCCTACATCCTCGGCCCACGCCGGACCAGCGCCTTGCTGTCGCGTTCATCGTGCGGCACAGGACGGCGGACCAACTCCTGCTTTACGGCGTTTACGAACGCCTGCATCTGGCGCTGCATTTCGGCCATGCGTTCGCGCAGGTTCAGGATAATCTCCACGCCGGCCAGGTTTACTCCGAGATCGCGCGTGAGATTCAGGATCAGTTCCAGACGTTCCAGGTCGGCGTCGGTGTAGAGCCGGGTGTTGCCCTCGGTGCGCGACGGCTTCAGCAGG
>CAYPHP010000262.1:0-5981 GCA_964410045.1 uncultured Acidobacteriota bacterium
TTTCAATCTTCTGGGCCAACCGCTGGAATCGATCTTCCGCCATCGAGGGAGAATCGTAACACACCCAGCAAGGCTAGAGGCCAGAGGCTAAAGGCTGGAGGGAAACCCGGAGAAGACCTAGGCGACAGCCACCGTTTCCGGTTCCCGGACTTCCACGGGCCGGATCTCGGCCACTTGCTCGTGCCGCAGGGCGTAGCCGCAGGCCAGCAAGGCCAGCCACAGCATGGCCACTTCGGAGTCGCCGAAGTTGTACTCGAAACATCCGGATACGGCCAGGGCGATGGTCGCGGCGGCCGCGCCTTGCGCCAGATAGGCGTTCGGGGAACCCTTCCAGCGCCGTGCCAGGCGGATCTGGGCGATCAGCGCGGCGCCGATCAGCCAGACGAAGGCGGCCAAGCCCGGCAGGCCGCGCTCCGCGGCGATCTGCAGAAAATCGTTGTGCAGATGTCCGTACCACGCGGGCGGCATGTAGGCGTCCGGGCGGTAGCGGTCGAACTCGTATTTCACGCCGTCGGGCCCCACTCCCAAGATCGGCCGGTCCTTGACCATGGCCGCTCCGGTCTTCCACATGAACAGCCGGGCCTGCGCGGTGTTGTCGTTTTCGAATGCCAAGATGGATCGCACCCGCATCTGCACCCAGCCGGGAGCGGCAACATAGAAAACCACCACGACGATCGGCACGGCAATCAGCCAGCGGCGCCGCTGCTGCCACAGCAAGAAAAGTCCTCCGGCCATGCATCCCAACCACACGCCGCGGGTAAAGGCCAGGAGCAAGGCCAGGGTAATCACCGCAAAGCCCGCCCAGCCCAGGATCAATTCCCGGCGCGACGGCCGGCGCATCGAGGCCAGCCACGCCAGCAGCATCATCAGCACCAGCATCAACTGGCCGCTGAAGGTCATCCAATGACCCATGAACCCGGTGGTCCGGCTCAACTGGTAAGCCAGGTAGAAGTCGTGACCTTGAGCCCGCAGGCGCATGTAGGTCTGGGCGAATTCCGGGATGCTGACCAGCGCCGCCAGCGAAGCCACTACGAACATGGCCCGGGTGATCCAGACGCTCTGCGCCACGCGGCGGAACAGGGCGCATCCCAGCACCAGCATCAGGAAAATGTAGAACTTCTTCACCTGCGGCAATCCGCGCAGCAGCGGCGCCGCCAGGGCCAGCGAAACCAGGGTCCAGCCCAGGTAGAGGGCCAGCGGTTTCCACAGCGGAGGAGCGTCCAGCGGGCGGCGGGAAAGCAGAAAGACCAGCAGCGCCAGGCCGATCAGGATCTGGCTGACGGCTATGGAAAAGAGGATGGAAACCGCGGCCACACCGGCCAGAGCGAAGGCGGCCTGGCAGAAACGGTCCTCGGAGATGGACGAGACAGCGGCTACCCGCCCGACTGGAATGCTATGGGTCAAAACTTTATCCAATAATCCCTCAGCGCGCGGCGCCCGGCGTCCTCTCGGCCAGACCCATCATAACATTAGGTGAAAGCGGCGGGGCAAATCAACAGGGATCTGGACGGGGGGCTGGGCTGGCTGATCGCCGGTCATTGCACGGCGATGGTCACAGTGTTGCTGGTCTGCCCGCCGGCGGAGATGGTGAGCGGGATGGCGTTTCCGGGCGTCACGTCGGCGGGGATCACCGCATTGATCTGCCAGAGACCGACGAAGCCGGGGGCTAGGCCGCTGAACTGGACCTGCGCCGCCTTGCCGCCGATGGTCACGGCGGGCTGGACGACAGCCAGGGCAAGCGGGTTGCTTGGGGCGGCAACGCCCGCGGTGACTGGCGGATTCGTCGCGCCCGCGCCGGTGGCGAAGATCTGGATTACGGTCCCGCGCGCGGCGAACTTGGCGCCTACGCTGGCCGCGGGATCACCATTGCGGGTGTTGTCTTGGTTCAGCGCCGCCGCTTGGCCTTGCCCATTTTGGAGCAGCGTGAAGATGCCGAGTGCCGTGGCCGTGACTCGCACAGTTGTCAACAGTGTCGACCCGTCCGCTTTCGTAAGCTGCGCGGCGACGGAGTCGCCGGGCGAAGTTCCGAGTGGAAGCTGAAAGTTCACCTGCGTCGGACCGACAAACAACAACGGGGCTAGCGAGGCACCAGCCGTGGAGTAGGTAAAGCCACCGGATGAATTTGGCTGCAAGGTTCCGCCAATGCTCAGAGAGACCCCGCCGAGGGTTGTTGGGAGCGGAAGAGCTGTGGCAAAGAATGGCTGGCTTAGACCTGTAAGCGCAAATGCGCTGCTAAGCGATCCCGGGGCGACTGGGGACGGAGTGAAACTCGCACCGTTGGACAGGTCGAACTGCGAAGGCAGCGGGAGGCTTTGCCTGAGAACATAGACCGAGTTCGAATCGGTGCCGGTGACCATGATGCCTGAAACCGAGTCGAACCCGTAGAGAGCTAGCGCCGCGGCGCCCGGAATCCCGGTGATCGTCGTAACCTGGTCTGTCTTGATACGCGCCACGGTGCTTGCGCCACCTTGGGTGACGAACATTCCCAAGTCGTTGGAATAAAGAAGATCCTGGGGTTTGACGAGGCTTGAATAGCGTACAAATCCCGGCCCCGGCAGGTCAGGGTCGAACACCGTGATTGTTCCATCAGTTTCGCTGGCAACCATTATGATGTCACGCGCATACTGGTAAACCGCAGTCGGCGCACGAACTGGAAGCTGGGTCAACACCCTGTATGTCGTCAAGTCCACAATCGTGACGGCGTTGGCATCCGTCCCGCCGACCCAGGCAAACAGATTTCTTCGATTGTCCTGATAGATGACGACACCTCGAAGTCCCCGCGCTCCGGGCACTCCGGTGATCGTTGCAACAGTCGAGCCAGAATCGGTGTCAACAACGCTGATCGTGTTGTCGCCGTAGTTGGACACCAAGGCTCGCCGTTTGTCGATTGTTTGGTCAAGGTAGCAAGCCGCAGCCTTTGGTTGCAGTCCGACTCTTATCGTCTTGGTTATCTCTCCTTGGGGTGCTCGCACCAGCCTGATTGAATTGTCCGATGGGGACGTCACGAGCACGTCTTCAAAGCACTGCACGACCGCATAGGGAGATGGAACACCCCGAACCAACCCAAGCTGTGAAACGACGTGTTGTCGAGAGATCGATAGAATGGAAAGGGTGTTGTCACCAGAGTTCGCGACCACAGCCATGCTAGGCTCGACAGCAAATGGATTGATGACCGTAATGCCTAACGGAGCCAAGCCGACGGGAAAAGACGTGACTTGCAGGGCTTGCCCGAGTAGGGGAGCATAAGGCCTTGCAGCCGTAAGGGTTATGACTAGCGTTGCGGCGACCAAGAACGGGGGACGAAATCGCCTGCGCCCAGCGCCCGCCTGATCAAGCTCTCTACCTCGGCATGAATCCATACTAACCTCCACACTAAAGACTGCTTTGGCCGATCCGCGCAACTACGGCGAGTGGCCTATGTAACCTGAGTGCCTTGCCACTTCCACTTGTTGCTCCCGTCGTTGAAGATGAGCCACATGTTGGTGCCGTCGAACACGAATCCGAACTCACTCTTCCTGGTAGCGGGGAAGTTGGAAGCCGAGAGGGCGGAGCTGAGGTTCTCCCATTTGAGATCCGTGTCGCCCTGGGAGTCTGTCCAGTACACATAATCCCGCACGCTTGTTCCGGAAGGAGAGGTGGGATCGACTTGGCTGTTCGCCTTGTCGTAGCCAAAGATGATGTGCTTGCTGTCAGGACGTGCGCTGCTGCTGGCCTGCGCGATCTTAAAGCCGCCGTCGGCCTGCAGATGAAAGAAGTAGTTCGACTCGGCAAGATCCGGGTTGTCAACAAGAACTCCAACGCCTTCGCCGCTAACCTGGAAGATCCAGACGTCATAGAAAGCGTTGTTGTCGCATTGGGTCAACTTGATGCCGGCAGCTCCCTCGTACTCAATGCTCAGACCGATAAACGTGTTGTGGCTGCAATTGGCCGCAGTAAAGGTCGATACGGCTGTGAGCTGGACACCTACGGGGGCTTCATAAACAGAGCAGTTTAGAAACAAGTTCCAGGCAGTATCAATCTCGGCTGTGGACTGGGTCGTCGTCAACAAGATGCCTGTCGTGTAAGGCTTCCACACGTGGATGTTGATGAAGCGTGAATGCACTACCGCGTCGAGCTGGAGGCCCACGTAAGCCATGTCGTTACAGTCGATCGCCAGGTCCGAGACCTCGAGGTCGGTGATGAACTTGCCGGATGAGGCAGGCGATTTCAAGTTCAATACCGTTCCACCGGGTGAAGTTGGAGTCCAGACTAGCTTCGTCAGCGGCTGACCGCCAGACTGTCCGAACTGATAGGTGTTGGTATCGTGAGGAATCCCGCCGTAGCCCCGAAGTTTCACGCCGTTCTTGCTGATGGTGATTCCGTTGCTGCCGATGTTGTAGCTCCCCGGCTCGAGCATGATGACGCCGCCGTTCGCGGGAAGGTTGTTGATTGCGTCCTGTATCGTCCGACCCGACGTCCCAGCGTTGTGCTCCGTAGCGTTCAGGAAGATGACCTTGTTCAGTCCGTAGCTCTTGATGTTGCCGCCGACCTCCAGCTTTTCTCCCGGGTCTGTGACGCCAATGCCGAAGTTGCCTCCGCCCTTAATCCGTGCGTACTCCGTTCCTCCCAGTCCGAAGAGCAGATTCTTGTTGGCCTGACCGAACACAATGGCATCGTCTCGAATGGACGTGCCGAGCCACTGCCCGCCGCCGCCCGACAACGCAAAACCAACGACGGCATTGGGATGCTGAAGCTTGAAGGAAAGTCCGTGGTTCTGATCCGTCGAATCCACCAAGATTACCGGATCGGTGGTGCTGTTTACTCTGAGATGGAGGCGCGCCACGGGCTTGGCGTCCGTCTCGAACGTCCCGATGCAGACCCGCCACGGACTCCCCTCTTCTACTGGGCCTTGCCTCTCGAAGATCGGCGTGTCGGTGTTGATGGGACTGCCACTGTCCGCATCGAACTTGGCGATGCGATCCTTGGTTACGGTAGCGCCCTGGATCTTCAGGCGCGGAATCAAGTACTGAAGGATCAGACCCCGACTCTCCGGGTCGCGGAACATGTCCGCGAGCGCCTTTCGCAACTGCTCCGGCGAGACACGCACGTCATCCCCGCTGGGGGGGGGGCGGATTCAGGAGATTCGCAACAGAGCGAAGAAGAGACGACAGGGCACGCCGCATAGGTCACCTCGGGGAACGCCTGAGGTGATTATAACCGCAGATGAACGCCGATGGACGCAGATAATGTCTACCTCAACTGCGGATAGGACCCCAACACGCGCAGCGAGTCGGTGATTTCCGCCAGGTGGCGCAGCGCGTTGCGGCAGCCGGGATCTTCCGGGCGTCCGAGAAAATCCATATAGAAAAGATATTCCCAGGGACGTCCGTGCAGCGGACGCGACTCGATCTTGGTCAGGCTGATGTCACGCAGGGCGAAGACGGCCAGGCATTTGAACAGCGCGCCGGGCACATTCGGCGTGGTGAAGACAATGGAAGTCTTAGTTGACTTGGGGCGGGTGACGCCACGCAGGCTGCGGGACAGCAGAAAGAATCGTGTGTAATTCTGCTTGTCGTCTTCCAGGCTCCGGCGCAGGATGCGCGCGCCATAGATGGCCGCCGAAGCCGCCGGGGCGATGGCCGCGGCGTCCGGCGGGCGTTGTTCCATGAGCATCTTCACGCTGCCCGCGGTGTCGTAGAACGGCACCGCCTGCAAATTGCGGTGACGGCTGAAAAAGCGGCGGCACTGATTGAGCGCCACGGGATGCGAGAAGACCCTGCGAATGTCGCCCAGGCGCACGCCGGGAGGGGCTACCAGGTGGAGGACGATGCGCAACTGGGTTTCCGCCAGGATCGCCAGGCGCCCGCTGCGCAAGAGATCGAAATTCTCGTGCACCGATCCGGCCAGGCTGTTCTCCATGGGCACGACGGCGCGATCCACTTCGCCGCGGGCCAGCCGCCGGAACACCTCGGGGAAACTGCCGCAAGGGACTAACGTAATCT
>CAYPHP010000263.1:0-5977 GCA_964410045.1 uncultured Acidobacteriota bacterium
CGCGAGTTGCTCCAACGGACGGCTGGGATCGCGATACAGCCATTGCCGGATGGCTCCGCTGCTGGCATCGATGCGGACGCCAAGCCTCCGGAAGGCCCAGCAATCGTAGGCCACTGACACGAAGTAGCAGGCCGGGAGACGGTTTTGCACGCCGATCTTGCATCCGATGAGCGATACCGCGCCGCCGAAGCCCATGGCGCCCACTCCCATCGAGTTGACGTGGCCCATGATCCACTTCTCCAGGTCGGCCAGCTCGGGAACGGGGTTCACATCGTCGAGCGGGCGAAACAACTGCTCCTTGGCGTGAGCGTAGCTGGAAGTGCGGTCGCCACCGATGCAGACACCCAGCGACCCGGGGCTGCAGCCCTGTCCCTGCGCGGTCCACACCGCGGCCAGGATGGCCTTGCGCACTCCGTCCAGGTTGCGATCGGCGCGGCCCAAGTGCGGCAATTCGCAGGGCAGGGCATATTGCGAATTGACGTTCTCGCAGCCTCCGCCCTTCAGGATCAGGCGCACTTCGATGTCCTCTTCCTCCCACTGCTCGAAGTGCATGATGGGAGTTCCCTCGCCGAGGTTGTCTCCGGTGTTCTTGCCCGTGAGGGAGTCCACGGAATTGGGGCGCAGCTTGCCGCGCTTGGTGGCCTCGGCCACGGCTTCGCGGATCTGCTTGGACATCGCGATCTGGTTCACACCCACGGGAGTGCGGATCAGGAACGTGGGCATCCCGGTGTCCTGACAGATCGCGCCCTCGCAAGAAGCGGCCTGGTCAATATTCTCGGCGATGATGGAGAGCGCCTGGCCGGATTGCGTCGCGGGCTTTTCCTGGCGCAAAGCCTGGCCCATGGCCGCGCGAACATCCGGGGGAAGGTTGGTGGAGGTCTGGATGATCAGCTCCAGCATGGAATCGCGGAAGAAGGGCATCATGGATTGATTATGAACCACAGAGACACAGAGGGCACAGAGAAAAGCTCAGGCTAGGAATCCGCGCACGAAATTGATGGCGCTGAACTTGCCGGCAGTAATGAAATACATCGACGTCTCACGGCCGAGAACGCGGCGAGTAATCTGCCGGGGTGACAGGCCCTGCCCTGCCAGCTCCACGACCTGCTGGCGCAGGCCGGTCAGATAGTCGAGCTTTTCCTGGAGCTGCTTACGCCCATCTTGAATCATCCCGCGATGCGCGCAGAAGAGCGTTTCAAAGTCCAGGGCCAGGACTCGTTCCAGCGAGCGGATCAGGGCGTTGGGGTCCTCATCGCTGCGCAGGAAGCGCAAGCGGCGGCTGATGAACAAGTCCCCGGCAAAGAGCCAGCCTCGTTCCGGCGCGTGGAGCACGGTCATGTCCTCGCTGTGCCCGGGGGCATGGATCGCGCGGAACACCAGCGGTCCGGCGTGTATTTCCGCGGGAAGCAACTCGCACGAGGCGTGCTCGGGATATCCCCAGATCCGCCAGCGATACAGCTCCACCTTGAAGCCATGGGCGATCGGTTCCAAGGCCTGTTCGGGAGCCCAGACTTTCAGGCCCTCGTGAAGCAGCGTGGCCACGTTTCCGGAGTGGTCCTCATGGTGATGGGTCACCACCGCCTGCATCGGCCCCATCTCGCGCAAGAACGCCCGCACCTGTTCGCGGCGGCGGCTGAAGCCGGTATCCACCAACAGGCCGTTGACGCAATAGAGGTAGACCGGCAGATGGCGGGATTCCAAGCGCAGCATCCGGACTTCGTAATGCGATTCCGTGGGCAACCGTACAATTCTAACGATATCCTCCGGCTATGGACACATTCCTCGCGGCAGCGATCGAAGAAGCCCGCAAAGGGCTGGCGGCGGGCGGCATTCCCATCGGCGCGGTGCTGGTGGTGGACGGGGAGATCATCGGGCGCGGCCACAATCAGCGGGTCCAGAAAGGCAGCGTGATCCATCACGCGGAGATGAATTGCCTGGAGAACGCCGGACGCCAAAAGGCCGCCGTGTACCGGCGTGCGGCCATTTACTCGACGCTGTCGCCTTGTCCCATGTGTAGCGGCGCGATCCTGCTTTACGGAATCCCGCGCGTGGTGGCCGGGGAAAGCGTCACCTTCCGGGGCCCAGAGGACTATGTCCGCTCGTTGGGGGTCCAGGTGGACGTGCTTCAGAACGAAACTTGCATCCGCTTGATGCGCGATTTCATTGCCGCCCATCCGGAACTGTGGAACGAGGACATCGGGGTCTGAGGTAGGGTCTGAAGTATCATGTGCGGATGGCGTTGTCCGTGGTGATGCCTGCCTATAACGAGGTCCGCACGTTGGCCACCGTGGTGGGCAAGTTGCTGAAAGTCCCCGGTCTGCTGGAAATCATCATCGTCGATGATTGCTCCACCGACGGCACCACCGACGAAGCGCGTCGCCTGGCGGATGCGCACCCCGAGGTCCGCGTGGTCCGGCACGCCTTCAACAAGGGCAAGACCGCGGCGTTGAAGACGGGCATTCCCATGACCCGCGGCGACATCGTGATCATCCAGGACGCCGACCTGGAATACGACCCTGAGGAAATCCCCGCGGTGATTGAACCGATCGTCAACGGGGTGGCCGACGTGGTGTTGAGTTCGCGTTTCCTGGTTCGAAAGGCGGCGCGAGTCCTGTACTTCTACCACTTTCTCGCCAACAAGTTTCTGACGCTGGTTTCCAACCTCTTCACCAACATCAACCTGACCGACGTGGAGAGCGGGTACAAGGCGTTTCGCGGAGAGATCTTGCGCAACCTGCGCATCGAATCGAGCGGCTTCGGCTTCGAGATTGAAGTGGCCGCCAAGATGGCCAAGCTGGGCTGCGCCATCTATGAAGTGCCCATCAGCTACTATGGGCGGACCTACGAACAGGGCAAGAAGATCGGTTTCATGGACGGTGTGGCCGCGCTGTGGTACATCTTCCGCTATAACTTGTTCTGCACGCTGAAGGGTTCGTTCCACAGCATCCCTGACCTCGAAAAGTTGCGAAGGGGAACCACAGATGAACACAGATAAACACAGATCGATCCTGGCAGTGTTCTTGTTGCTTGCCGCCGCCTCGGCGCAGACGCCGGAGCGCATCCCGCGCACGACGCGTCCGGTGATCCGCGGCACGGAATACGCGGTGGTCTCCATGAAGCCGCAGTCGACGCAGGTGGCCGAGCAGATCCTGCGTGCCGGAGGCAACGCCTTCGACGCCGCGGTGGCCGGGCAAGCCGTGTTGGGCCTGGTGGATTTTGGCGCCAACGGCGTGGGCAGCGACGCGGTGGTCCTGATCTACGACGCGCGCAGCAAGAAAGTCGTGTCCATCAATGCCGAGGGCGCCGCTCCCCGCCTGGCGACCATCGAGTGGTTCCAGCAGAACCAGGGCGGCAAGATTCCGGTGAACAACGGCCTGCTCTCCGCCTCTCTGCCCGGCGTGGTGGACGCCTGGTACACGCTGCTCGATAAGTGGGGCACCATGAGCTTCCGTCAAGTGCTGGCTCCGGCCATCGCCATGGCCGAGAAGGGCTTCCCGGTGAGCGAAGGGTTCGCGCGGGCCATCAACATGTCCCGCAAGCTGCGCGAGTTTCCCACCAGCGTGAAGCTGTTTCAACACGAAGGTCCATGGCAAGCGGGCGATATCTTCCGCAATCCGGACCTGGCGCGTACTTTGCAGAAGCTGGTGGACGCCGAGAAAGAGAACGCCGGCAAGGGCCGCAGCGTGGCGCTGCGCGCCGCGCGTGACCGCTTCTACAAGGGTGACATTGCCCGGACCATGGCCGCGTTCTCCGAGCAGAACGGCGGGCTCTACCGTTACGAGGATTTCGCTTCCTACGCGGCCAAGGTCGAAGAGCCGGTTGCTCTCGACTATCGCGGCTACCGCGTCTACAAGAATCCGTCCGCCAGTCAGGGCCCCGCGGAGTTATTCGCGCTCAGCCTGCTCGAAGGGTACGACCTGAAGGCCATGGGGCTCAACAGCGCCGAGTACGTCCATACTTCGATCGAGGCGATTAAGTTAGCGATGGCAGACCGCGACACGTATTTGGGTGATGCCGACTTCATCCGCATACCCTACCAAGGGCTGCTCTCGAAAGAGTACGCCGCCGAAAGGCGCAAGCTGATCGATCCGGACCGCGCGTCCCACGAGTTTCGACCGGGTTCAGCCCCGGGTCAGGAGCCCGTGGACCGTCCGCGCGACATTGACTACCGCGGTCCCGGCGACCATGAAGGCGACACCAGCTACATCGCGGTGATTGATCGCGACCGCAACATGGTCAGCTTCGAGCCCAGCCTGCACAGCGGATTCGGCACCGGAGTAGTGATGGCCGACCTGGGCTTTATCTTCAACTGCCGCGGCGATTACTACTCCCTCGTGCCGGGTCACGCCAACGCGCTCGCGCCCGGCAAGCGCCCGCGCAGCACCCTGCAGAGCACGCTGGTGATGAAGGACGGCCAGCCGTTCATGATCGTGGGCAGTCCCGGCGGCGACGATCAAGTCATGCGCACGATGCAGACTTTGATCAACGTGATTGATTTCGGGATGAACGTGCAGCAGGCCATCGAGGCGCCGCGCTGGAACACGCGCAGTTTTCCGGCGTCACCGTTCCCGCACACCATGTACCCGGGAGACATGTCCGTAGAAGATCGCATTCCTGCGGCTGTTCGCGACGCTTTGGTCAAGAAAGGCCACAAGCTACGGCCGTCTGGACCTTGGACCATGGGCTCGAACGGGGCTATCTTGATTGACTTGAAGACCGGCGTGCTGAATGCCGGCGCGGATCCGCGCGTGGAGGCTTACGCCTTGGCGTGGTGAAGGATTCAGCCACCGAGGCGCCGAGGACACCGAGGAAGTCGAGAATCTGTGTTCTGGTTCGGCTCGGTGTACTCGGTGTCTCGGCGGCTAAAAGAACTACTTCGGTCGCCGGACGATCTTGCCGTCTTTCATCACGAACGACACTTTTTTCAACGCGTGGATATCCGCTAGAGGATTCTCCGGCGTGGCAATGACATCGGCCATGAGGCCGGGGGCAATCGCTCCGCGAGTGCCCTTCAGCCGCAGCAGATCCGCGGCGTTGGTGGTCATGGCTTTGAGGATGTCCTTTGCGGGAATCCCGGCGGCCGTCCAGACCTCCAGGTAATCCATCACCAGATCGGCGCGCGTTTTGCCGGGGAACTCGAGAACCACGTCCGTACCAAACGTCATCTTGACTCCGATCTTGTGGGCGCGCCTCAGCCCGTCCAGGATCTGAGCGTAAGTCTCCTTGGGCTCCGGCAGGATGCCGCCTCCGGTGCCGATCACTTGCAGGTGAGAAAGCGGGAAGGCGGTGGTGCCCAGCACCGTCCCTTTTTCCTTCATCAATTGGAGCAACTCGTCGCTGAGCCCGAAGCCGTGCTCGATGCTGTCGGCGCCCGCGAGGATGGTGTTCTTGGCGGCGTCGCCTCCCATCACGTGAACGGCGATCCCGATTCCCGCACGGTGAGCCTCTTCCACACCGGCGCGGAGTTCCTCCAGTGTGTAGAAGTACGGACTGTTATCGGCTACCAGCTTGATGGCGTTGGCCCCGTAATAGATATTCTGCCGAATCGCTTTGCGGATTTCGTCCGGAGAGTCGGCGTCCAAGTACTCGTAACGCCAGAATCCGGCTTGTTCTTGCGGCATGCCGCGGGATTGCCCGCCGAACGGAGCGATGATCTTGCCCATGTTGAGCACCGTGGGTCCAGGGAACCAGCCCTGCTCGATGGCCCGGCGGACATCGGTGTCGGAATAGTTCGCGGAGTTGCCGACGTCACGCAGCACGGTGAAACCGGCTTGCAGCAGGACCCCGGCATTGCGGACTCCGCGCAGCGTGCGCATACCGCTCGATTCCTTCAGGTACAGGGATTCGAGCATGTCCAGATTCGGCGAGCCGTAGGTGATGTGGGTGTGAGTGTCCATCAGGCCTGGCATCACCCAGGCCGCCGACAGATCCACAACTTCCGCGCCTGACGGGACTGCCTGCGCGCCGACCGCGGTAA
>CAYPHP010000264.1:0-1737 GCA_964410045.1 uncultured Acidobacteriota bacterium
CCGCATGGCGACGCCATTGATGTAGCGCGAGGAGAAGAGCGCCAGCAGGGTCATATTCAGCGACCCATCTGGACAGGCGCCCGTGCGCTCCACCGCCCACGCCCGGTCCTCACCCAGAATCTCTCGAACCATGTCCATGGGGAACTGGTCATGGCCCGCCGGGACCGGGGTATGGGTGGTGAAGACAATCTTGTGCCTGGCGGCGAAGATATCCTCTTCCGCCGCCGACCGCAGCGGACGTGTGCCCAGGCGCTCCTCGACCAGCGCGACGCCCAACAGGGCCGAATGGCCCTCGTTCATGTGGTAGCTGCCGATGTGGTCGTGGCCAAGCTTCGGCAGGATCTTTGCGCCGCCGATTCCCAAAATCGCTTCCTGGCACAGCCGGTAATAGGCGTCTCCGCCGTAGAGGCTATCGGTCAACGTCTGGTCCCAGGCAGTGTTCTCAGCCAGCGACGTGTCCAGTAGATAGACCGGCACGATATGCCCTGTGATTCCCTCGATCTGGTAACGCCATGCCCGAACGCGAACTTCACGGCCGGCGATCGAGACCGTCACTATCGGCTTCATGAGTTCCAGAAACTGTTCCGGTGACCAGGCAGCGGATTCCTCGAACTGTTGGCCTTGCTCGTCGACCTTCTGCCGGAAGTAGCCCTTTCGATGGAGGAGTGAGACGGCTACCATGTGGACACCAAGATCGGCGGCGGAGCGCAATGTGTCGCCAGCCAGGATGCCGAGCCCGCCGGAGTACGTCGGCATGGCCGGATTGAGTGCGATCTCCATGGAGAAGTAAGCAACTCTCGAGTCGATTTGCGAGGTCATAGGTCTCCTTGATTCACCAGTCGCCGCCACGCTAAACGCTGCTATGCCTTGCCCCGTCCGGTGAGCCGAACGGGCGGTAATGGCCATGATCGATGACCTCCTGACACCGGATGCAGTGTGATGTCCAAGGGATCGCGCGCAGGCGCTTCTTCGCGATCGGCTCACCGCATTCGGTGCAAGTGCCGTACGAACCTTCCTTTATTGCCATCAGCGCGGCATCCACGTCTGCCAGAGTGCGGGTGAACGTATCCAGCAGCGTGACCGCCTCATGGCGTCTGTTCATGCCCTGCATCCAGTCGATCAATTCGTGCTCGCCGTCGTCCACACTCAGTTGCGAGCTCTGCGCGCGAATCAGGCGCGCGAGTTCGGACCGCTTGTTCTGAAGCACCGAGTCAGTCTGCGTTGCTGTCATATGTCCTCTCTCCCTTCGCTGGCTTCGCCACGGGTGGCACCGGCTTGAAGTGCATGCCGGTGACCATAGCGGCTGGGCCGTAACTGCAGGCATTCCAAGGGGCGAAGGACCGCGGGCTGCCGGATCTTCGCCATCTGCCGATGGCAGCAGACGAGGTCGCCATTTATCGGTTCGGGTTTCAAGCGCGTGTTTGGTAACCCGTGCAAGAGGAAGCCGCACCGCTTGCCACAGATATAGCCGTTGGGTTCCATGCGCTTCACGCCTCTGTCGCCGCCAATTCGGGGGTTACGTGGACCTCTTCAACAGCCGGGGTGTTCCAGGAAATCCACTTCAGGTCCCGAACAGCTATGGCATAGAGAACCGGCACCAGCCCGAGGGTGATGAAGGTCGCAATGCTCAACCCGCCGATCTGGGCGTAGCACAGCGGCTCCCACAATGGACCACCGTGGCTGGCCAACGGAAACAGCGCCAGAACGGTCGCCGCCACCGTAATCATGACTGGCCGC
>CAYPHP010000264.1:1747-5967 GCA_964410045.1 uncultured Acidobacteriota bacterium
GAAGTCGAAGAGCACAATGATGTGGCTGACAATGACGCCAACCAGGGAGACAACACCGAGAAAGGCCATGAACCCGAAGGGCGAGCCCATGAGCCACAAGGAAGCAACCGCGCCGGTCATGCCGTAAGGGATAGCAGCGAACACAAGCACGGGTTTTACGGCGCTTTTGAACTGCACGACGAGAGCGATGTAGATCAGCAGGACAGATATAACCAGCACCACCGTCAGTTCCGCGAACCCGTTCACCTGCTCCTTGTACTCTCCGGCGATCTCCATCCTGACGCCCGGCGCCAGGGTGCTCCTGAACTTGTCGATGTCGGCGGAGGCGGCGGTGAGGACCTCCGAAGGGAGGCGGCCCGCCGCGGGAAAGCAGGATACTGTCACCGTTAGGAACTGGTTAAAACGGCGGAGCCGGGCCGGTTCGAACTTGTGCTCGACAGTAGCCACCTGCCGGAGCGGCACGCGTCGCGCATCCGTGGACGAGTAAACGTAGAGATCATCCAACCGTGACAGCAGGTTCCGTTCAGCCATTTGCATGCGAGCCACTACAGGCAACTGCTTGTCCCCCTCGCGGTACGTGGTTATCGGGAATCCGTCGACCGCAACGGCGGTGCTTGCTTCCAGGTCTCGCGCCGAGACTCCAGCCGCGGCGGCGCGGTCCTGATCCAGTGTGAAGACCGTCTGCAAGGCGTCGACGCCCCAGTCGTCACGGATGCGCAACGCGAACGGTACTTCCCGGAAGACCGCCTTCAAACGTTCGGCTTCCGCCCGCAACGTAGGAATATCGTCGCCCATGAGACGGATTTGAACCGGTATGCCGATGGGCTTGCCGGTCTCCAGTTGGCGCACGTCGAGTCGCGCCTCAGGAACGCCGGCCGTGAGGGCGGATTGCCACGGGCCAACCAGGTGGTTCGTGTCGTGCTTGTCGGCGACTTCAACTACGATTTGTGCATAATTCGCCTGCCGGGCCTCCGGAGTCGCCGAAAGCCAGAACCGCGGCCCACCTCCGCCCACGAACGTAGTCAGAGACTTCAGGACGCCCTCCTTTTTGTGCTTCCGGCCGTATTCTTCCGCCACCTCCCGGACGACGCGCTCCGCTTTTCGGCTGGCCTGCGCCGTCACCTCCAGAGGAGCATCCTCCGGCAACCAGACGTCCACGTATGACAGGTATTGCAGATCCTTGGGGAAGAACTGCTGTGGCAACTGCTGCAACAACAGGAACCCGACAAGCAGAACGCTGAGCGATCCAAGGGCGCAGAGTTTACGATGGGCGATGGCCCATGAGCCGATCTTCCAGTACCATTTACCATATCCGGTCGTCCGTTGCTGCTCGATGGAAACCTCCGTCTTGGGCTTCAGCAAATAGCGGCTGATCAGAGGTACGAACGTCATTGCCACGACCTGTGCCGCGATCAGCGAACACGTGATGACGATCGGCAAGCTATACATGAATTTGCCGGTGTCTCCCGTCAACATCAGGAAGGGCAGATAGGCGACGATATTTGTGATCGTTGCATACATCATCGTCGAGAACAGCTTCGTCGGTCCCAGCCACGCGGCGACCGAGTTGCTGTGTCCTCTGCCCATCGACCGCTCGATGGCGTCGCCGGAAACCACGGGGACGTCCACCAGCAGACCGAGCGCGATAATGAGGGAGGCGATGGACACCTGCTGCAGGTCGATTCCTAGGACGTAGGTCATGCCAAACGTCAGCCCGAGAGTGATGGGAATGGCCAGCGCCATGAGAATCGCGGAGCGCCAGCTCCAGAATCCGAGCCACGAGACCACGACGACGAGCAGAATCGCCTCCCAGAGGCTGGACATGAAAAGGTCGATGTTCTCCGTCACCTGCCGCGGCTGATCGGAGGTTCTGGCCAGAACCAAGTCGGCGGGCAGGAGCCGCTTCACTTGTTCTATTCGTTCGTCGACCAGCTTCCCGAACACTCCGATCTGTTCGCCTTTGCGCATCTGAACAGACAGCGTGATGGCGCGTGTCGACAGCCACCCTCCCCCTTCCGACCGGCGGGTATAGTGGTTCAAGTACTGCGCCGGACTTTCGTATTCACGCTGTATCTCGGCGACGTCGCGGATATAGATCGGAGCGCCACCGGGCGCCGTTCCCAGGGCGACACTGCCGATCTCGTCAACGGAACGAAACTCGCCTGCCGGAATGATCGCGATGTTCCTTCCTCCGGCGTTGACATCCCCGCCCGCGGCCGTGACATTTCGCTGTCTCAGCGCCTGTAGGAAGGCGACAGGGGAAAGTCCGTAAGCGGCGAGACGGTTCTGGGAATACGTGAGATACACGCGCTCATCCAGCACCCCCACGCGTTCCACCTTACTGACCAAGGGAATAAGCTTTAGCTGCCGCTCGAGAACGTCGGTGAAGTTGTCCATCTCCCGGTAGCTGTATTTATCGCCCGCGATGGACGAGAGCAGCCGCGCGGTGTCCGCGGGATCGCGCACGATGATCGGGACCCAGAGGTCGGGATGAACCTGGTCGCTGCGGATATTCTCTTCCGCAAAGTGCAGTAGTTCCTTGCGCAATTCTTCTTCGGAACGGGTCGTTGCGAGATCCAGGGCGATAAAGCCCGGACCCTGGAGAATCTTTATTTCTTCCCCGACCTTGCGACCCAGCCAGGACAACCGCAGCGTCTCCGCAGGTCTCCTGAGTAACTGAGGCTCCATGCCGGCCGGATGGGCCAGCACAACCGCTGCTCGGCCACCAGGCAACCCACGCCGGGCATCCTCGATCGCTTTGCGGATCTCAGCCGCGCGCCCGGTGATCTCGTCCGCGGCAACTCTCGGTGACGCCACCGTTAACATGAGCGCTGCCGTATCGCCGAAGTCCTTGATGAAGTAGATGGGGCCGGAGCCGTCTGGCAAATCCCGGATCCCATCCAGTTTGCCCTTCAGATCATCGAACTCCTTCAACACGTCGAAATTGCCCTTCTCCTGTACCTCCCCGAACACAACGGAGAGGCCATTGCGTGAAATCGACTTGATCTCGTCGATCCGAGCATTCAGTCCAACCTGCCGCTCGATCTTTCTGGTGATCAACTGCTCCACGCGCGCTGCCTCGACTCCCGGCCACGGGGTTACGATCATGCATTGGCGAACTTGAATGTCGGGGTCTTTGCGTTGGGGCATCATCACGTAACCGAATACGCCCCAGGCAAGGACCGCCGCCAGGCCGACAAAGGCTACTTGCGGATGGTTGATGACATAGCGCGCGCTCGAGCGACTGTTGACGATTAATTCCTGATCCGATATGTGTGCCATGTATGTTCTCCCCTTACTCGGCAACCCGGATGAGTGCGCCATCCACAAGGTTCTGCTTTCCGCCCGTCACCACCCGCTCCCCGGTCTTCAGGCCGGCGGGCACAATAACGCGAGAGCCGACGAACTGTCCGAGACGGATGGTTCGCAGCCGTGCCAGGTTCTTTCCCGACCCGCCTTCGACGACAAAGACCGAAGCGGCATTCGGGTCCGAAGGTGACCGCAGCAGTGCGGTAGCCGGGACCGCGGGCAGCAGGGCGGCAGGTTGACTGCCTGGAACCAGGACCTTGCCCATCATGTCGGTCTTCAGTTGTCGCCCGGCGTTCGGAATCGCCACCTCAACCCGATACAACCGCGTCGCCGGATCCGCTGCCGCGGCGATCTCCCGGATACGGCCCTGGAGCGAGTTGTCCGGCAATGCGTCCACGTGAACCGGGAGGACTGCGCCGAGCGCCATTTTGATTACGAGCGTATCCGGAACGCCGAAAGCCATGCGGACTGTACTGATGTCGCCCAGCCGGAAGACCGGAACTCCCCGACCGACGAGAGTGCCGGGCTCGACCCGCTTGTCCAGAACGACCGCCGACATGGGCGCCACCAGCGCGGTGTCGTCGAAGGTGATGGTGGCGGATCGCTCCTGCGCCTTGGCACCCTCCAGCAGATTCCGCTGCACCTCCACGTTCTTCCGGGCTGCCTCTACCTGGGCGAGGGTGGAATCCAGTTGCGCCCGTGCGGCGTCATAGTCCGGTTTGGTGAGAGCTTTCTCCTGGTAGAGCGCCGTGGCCCGCTCGGCGTCGAGCGAAGCCTTGGTATGGATCGCCTGCACTTGCGACAACTGCCAGGTGGCGACTTTGAGCCCTTCCGCGGCTTGCCGCGCATGCGCTCGGGAGGCATCGAGACCAGCCCGGTAGTCACTCTGGCGAACCCGCGCGAGCACGGCC
>CAYPHP010000265.1:0-5638 GCA_964410045.1 uncultured Acidobacteriota bacterium
ATCAAGCGCGGGCTGGTCCCGCACGAGGAAGTCGGGCCACCCATCGTCCAAGGAATGCGCTACACGCTGGTGATTGACGCCGCTTGGCCCGACGCCGAAGGCAAGCCGCTGAAGGAAGGTCTTCGGCGCGCGTTCCTGGCTGTCGCGCCGGAGCGCCGGCCGGTCCGGCTCAACACGTGGCGGGTGAAGCCGCCCCGGGCCGGAACTGTCGAGCCTCTGGAGGTGGTCTTTCCGCGAGCTATGGACCGCGCCTTGCTCGACCGTCTGATTGATGTAGAAACCGGAGGGCGATCGCTTGCGGGCGCCATCGAAGTGGCCCACCAGGAAACGCGCTGGCTCTTCACGCCGCAACAGCCGTGGCGAGCCGGGCCTTACCGCCTGCGCGTCAACACCGCTCTCGAAGATATTTCTGGAAACAAGGTGGACCGCCCGTTCGATGTGGACGTCTTCGAGCGCGTGGGGAAACAGATCCGCGCCGAAACCAAGACCCGGCCGTTCATCGTGAAGTAGCCAGCAACGCCAGCGTGACCCAGCCGGAAGTGGAAATGTGTTGCGCGTAACTCTGCGAACCGGAAGGCCGAGTGGTTTCGGTCCATGCGCCTGACGGGAGTTGTTCCTGCAGCAGCCAGACGCGCCCGCGCGCGATCCACGAGGTCGCTTCCGGCAGGCGATTCTTCACCGCGTTCAACGCCATCAGAGCCAGGGCGGTGTCGAAGGGCTCGGACGGAGCATGACGGTAAGGTCCCCATCCGCCGTTCGGGTTCTGACCTTCACGCAGGACTTCGATCGAGGATCGCCACTCTTCTCCACGGTCTTCCAGGGCCATGATCCGTACAGCGGCCTCCATCACGGCGGCGGGCCTGGCCTGCCGGAACCAGGCGTCGGCGCGAGCGATAGCTTCCTTACCTTGCGGCAAGCGGGATTTCTCCAGCGTCCGCCGAGCCATGTAGGTGGCCAGGTAGCGTCCATAGGCGGCAGGTGAGCCGAGGGTTGCCTCGGAATCCTTTTGCCAGGAACCGTCGCCGAGTTGGTCGGGCAGCAGCGATTCAGCCGCGCGCACTAAAGCCCCACGATTCTTGGCCTCTCCGGCGTCGAGGGCCTCCGTCAGCGAAGCTGCAAACTGGATCCGCGCCAAGCCCTTGTCGCTGAACGCGGGGAGGCCGCGGTTGGAATCCCATTGGCCCGGATCGGCCACCCACTTGGTGGTATCGGCCAGCGCCGCGGCTGGCACGTCATACGAGAGGCGCTTCGCGGCATAGAGGGCGCGCGCCGCGTCGCCGTTGTTGTGGCACGAATAACACTGGTTCTCCCGCGACCACTTGGGCACTTCGCGGGTCAGGAAGGCGATGGCGCGCTTCAACCCCTCGTCGCCGGGACTTGGAGCGGCGGACAGCGCCAGCAGAACCAGCACAGATAGCATTGGCAACCATAGTACACCGGTCTCAGGCGGTGCTACACTGGAGGAAATCCCGCCACTCGTCGAGGAGCAGCCAAATGAAAAGGTACCTTGGTGGGATCGGCGTTCTCTATTGTTTGACCACTCTAGCATGGGGACTCGAACAGGAAGCCCCGCCTCAACCGAAGCCTCTGCTACCGACACACGTCCGGGTGCTGGACCTGCGCCGGGCGATCCTGTTGTGCAATGAAGGCAAGAAAGAAGCGGAGGAGTTGAACAAGCGCATCGCCTCCCGGAGCGCGGAGCTTGAGAAGAGGCAGAAAGAGCTGCAAGACCTGCAAAAGCAGTTTGAAGCTGCAGGGAATGATGCCGAAAAACGCGGCCAGTTGGGACTGACGATCGAGAGACGCGGCAAGGAGTTCAATCGCCTCAAAGAGGACTACAGCGCCGAGCTGCAACAGGCGGAATCCGAGATGATCGGCAATGTGGGCAAGGCCATCGTCAAGGTCCTCGACGAGCACGCCAAGAAACAGGGCTATGACCTGGTACTGCATACCGCGCAAGACGGCTCGGTACTGTGGTTCCCGCCGGCCATGGACATTACCGACGAGGTGGTTGCGGCGGTGAACCGGGCCGCAGCCCCCAAGGCGGCGTCCGCCGGCCCGGAGGCGCCGCAGTCGACGGCCCGCGCTCCTCGGTAACGCCGCACCGCCAATTCCACGGCAGGCCGAAATCCCTATTGACTCTCGTTCAAATATGACTTATAGTCGATTTTGTCTATGGGTCATAATTCATCGCCGCAGCCTGGCCGCCGGGAACGCCGCCGCCGGGAGACACGCGAGCGCATCTTCCGCGCCGCGCTTCGCCTCTTCGGACAGCGCGGCTTCCTGGCCACCAAGATCGAAGACATCACCGAAGCCGCCGACGTCGGCAAAGGGACCTTCTTCAACTACTTCCCCAGCAAGGAACACCTGCTGGTGGCCTTCGCCGAAATGCAACTGGGCAAGGCCCAGGCTGTGGTCCAGCAGTTTCCCGGCCAGCCGTCCTACCGCCAGATCATGCAGCGCTTGCTCCCGGTCCTGGCCGAGGAGCCCGGACGCAGCGCGGAACTCGTCCGCAGCATCATGGCGGCTGCGCTCCTGAGCGCACCGGCGCGGCGGGTGATGCGCCGCAACTTCCTGCGCCGTTTTCTGCCCTTCCAGACCTCTCTGCTATCAGCCGGGCAGAAGCGGGGAGAGATCCGCGGGGACAGGGAAGCCGAGGACCTGGCCCGGCACGTCCTGCGGAACTTCCTGGGGACCCTGTTCCTGTGGGCCATGGCGCCCCAGAAAGAACTGGCCGCCGGAATGGTTGCTAATTTTGAACTGCTCTGGGCCACACTCCAGAGCCCCAACGGCCGGGTCCATCGGGAGAGGCGAACATGAAAGCCTGGTCCAAGATCCTGTTGGTCGTCTTGGCGTCCGCGCTGAGCGGTGCGCAGACCGTCCCCGGCGGCAGCACGCCCCTGCCCCTCAGTCTTCGCGGCGCCGTCCAGATCGCTCTCGAGCCGCAAGGCAGCGTGCGCGTGCAGATGGCCGACGAGATGATCCGGCAGGCGAAAGCCCGCTCGGGTCAGGCGCGTGCGGCGTTGCTGCCCGACGTTTCCACTTCCATCAGCCAGCAGAGCCAGACCCGCAACCTCGCCGCCATGGGAATCCGCTTCCAGTCGCCCTTCCCCGGCTTCTCGTTTCCCACTTTTGTCGGGCCCTTCAACACTTTCGATGTGCGGGCCTCGCTGACGCAGAGCATCTTCGACTTCAGCGCGATTCGCCGCTATCAGGCTTCCCGTACGGCGGTCCGTCAAGCCCAGGCTGAGGGCGACGCCGCGCGCGACCTGGTTGCTGGCCAGGCGGCTCGCGCCTATCTAGCCACGACGCGGGCACAAGCCGCTGTGGAGACGGCGCAGGCCAACGTGGAACTGGCCGAGGCGCTTGCCAAGCTGGCCGCCGACCAAAAGGACGCGGGCACCGGTACCAGCATCGAGGTCACCCGCGCGCGCGTGCAACTGGCTAACGAACGGCAGCGTTTGTTGGTGGCCGAGAATGAGCGCACACGCGCACGGTTGCAGTTGCTGAAGATCTTGGGACTGCGGTTGACCACGGAGGTCCGGTTGACGGACAGACTCGAATACACGGCCGCGCCTGCGATGGCGGCGGAGGAGGCCCTGGTGAAAGCCCTCGAGACGCGCGCCGAGTGGCAGGCGCAATTGCGGCGTGAGGAAGGCGCCCGCCTGAGTCACAGTGCCGTAAAGATGGAGCGGTTGCCGTCGCTGGCCAGCTTTGCCGACTACGGCTCGATCGGAACCAGCATCAACAACGCCGTGCCGACGCGTGCGTACGGCCTCGCGCTGCGACTGCCCATCTTCGATGGCGGCCGGCGCGACGCCCGGCGAGCGGAAAGCGCGTCGCTGGCGCGCCAGGAAGCCGTGCGCACCCGCGACCTGCACGATCAGATCGAGTTGGAGATCCGTGTAGCCGTCGACAGCCTGCGTTCCGCCGAAAGCCAGGTTCTGGCCGCCCGTGAGGGATCGGAACTGGCCGATAACGAACTGGCCCAGGCGCGCCGCCGCTATCAAGTCGGGATGACCAGCGGCATAGAGGTCACCGACGCGCAGACGCGCCTGGCGCGGGCCCGCGAGAACCTGATCAATGCCCTCTTCAATCACAACCTGGCCAAGATCGACTTGGCCGCGGCCATGGGCACGATCCGTCAGGCGCTGCCGTAGGGAGGAACAGATACCGTGAAGCCAAATGTGAAGATCATTCGTCTGGTGGTCGTCGTCGTGGCCGTGTTGCTGGTCGGCTACTGGGCCGTCACCCGCTGGGCCGGGTCGCGGCAGTCAATCTTGAAGATCTCGGGCAACATCGAGCTGACCCAGGTGGACATCGCCTTCAAAGTCCCCGGCAGGCTGATCGAGCGGGCCGTGGATGAAGGTCAGAGCGTCAAGAAAGGCATGCTCATCGCGCGTCTTGATCCCGAGCAGACCAAGCGCCAGCGCGACCGCGAGCAGGCCGGGCTTCTCTCGGCGGAAGCGCAATTGCAGCAGACCGTCACCGCGGCCGCCTACCAGAAGGAATCGCATGCAGCCGACGTGCAATTGCGTCGCGCCGAGCTTGCCCAGGCCCAGGCGCGCCTGGCTGAGTTGACGGCGGGCTCGCGCCGGCAGGAGATCGAGGAAGCCCGCGCGGCCGTGGATCAAGCGACCACGGAAGAACAGCGCGCCTCACGCGACTGGCAACGCGCGGAGACCCTGCAAAAGACCGATGACATCTCCGCCTCCCAATACGACCAGTTCCAAAGAAACTACCGCGCCGCCGCGGCTGTTGCCCGGCAGGCTCGGGAACGCCTGAACTTGGTAGCGGAAGGTCCGCGGCAAGAGCAGATCGCCCAGGCGCGCGCTCAAGTCGAGCGCGCCCAAGCCGCGGTGCGGCTGAGCGAAGCCGCCCGCCTGGAGGTGCAGCGCCGGGAAGAAGAAGTGCAGACCCGCCGCGCCGAACGCGAGCGTGCCCGCGCCCAGGTCCAGGTGATGGAGTCGCAACTTAACGACACCCAGGCCTACGCGCCGGTAGACGGCACCGTGCTGACCAAGGCCGCTGAGGTCGGCCAGATCCTGGCGGCCGGAACCACCGTGGTCACGCTGGGAGACTTGGAGCATCCCTGGGTGCGCGGCTATATCAATGAGAAAGACCTGGGCCGAATCAAGCTGGGCGCCAAGGCTAAGGTCACTACCGATTCCTTCCCCGGCAAAGTCTATTGGGGACAGGTTACCTTTATCGCTTCCGAAGCGGAGTACACGCCCAAACAGATTCAGACGCAGGAAGAGCGCGTCAAGCTGGTCTACCGGATCAAGATTGAGATTCCGAATCCCAACCATGAACTGAAATCGAATATGCCGGTGGACGCGGAGATCGTCCTCCCATGAGCGTCGACACGCCCATGATCCGCATCAGCGGGCTGACCCGCCGGTTCGACCACATGGCTGCAGTGAATGGCCTGGACCTGAACGTGACCGCCGGCGAAATCTTCGGTTTGGTTGGGCCGGACGGCGCCGGCAAAACCACCACGCTGCGGCTGCTCTGCGGCCTGATGGATCCCAGCGAAGGTCAGGTTTGGGTGGATGGTCACGACGTGAGCCGGGACCTGGACCGCGTGAAGGACGCCATCGGCTACATGGCCCAGCGCTTCTCCCTGTACCGGGACCTG
>CAYPHP010000265.1:5648-5965 GCA_964410045.1 uncultured Acidobacteriota bacterium
TCGCCCTCTACGGCGATTTGACGGTCGAGGAGAACATGCGTTTCTACGGCGACCTGTTCGGAATCGCCGAGGAGAAGCGCGTGCCCCTGACCGCGCGCTTGCTGCAGATGACACGCATGGAGCCCTTCCAGCAACGGCGTGCCGGACAGCTTTCCGGAGGAATGAAACAGAAGCTGGCGCTGATGTGTACGCTGCTGCATTTTCCCAAGGTGCTCTTTCTCGACGAGCCGACCAACGGAGTCGATCCCGTCTCGCGTCGCGATTTCTGGGCCATCCTTTACCAGTTGGTGAAAGACGGTCTGACGGTGTTCGTCACC
>CAYPHP010000266.1:0-5961 GCA_964410045.1 uncultured Acidobacteriota bacterium
CCAGACGTTCCAGGCCCGCGACATCTTCGCGCCGGTGGCCGGATGGTTGAGCCGGGGCGTCGAGTACAGCAAGTTCGGCGTCGAAGACACCGACTACGTCAAGTTCGCTCCGCCCAATCCCAAGGTGCTCAACGACCGCACCATGCAGGGCGTGGTGATCAAGGTGGATCGATTCGGAAACCTGATCACCAACCTGACTCCGGAAGACGTGCCCCAACTCTTCGCTGAGAATCCGCCGCCGTTCAAGATGGTCTGCAACAACAAGGAAGTCACCAAACTGAACCTGGCCTACGCGGCGACGCCTCCCGGCGAAGTCTTCATCATCCTGGGCAGCAGCGGATATCTGGAACTGGCCACCAACCGTGGCGCCGCCAGCCGGATCCTGGGCGTCGATCGCGGCGCGCAGATCCAGGTGACCTTTGGATAACGCCGGGAGCCTCACGCAAAGCCGCAAGGACGCAAAGCAGATCCGGATTCGGACTTCCGAGCTTTGCGCCTTTGCGCCTTGGCGCGAGATTGCTCTGATTCTGTGGGTGGTTCTTCTCCTTCCTGCGACCCAGTTGTCCGCCTGGGGAGCCAAGGGCCACGAGATGACGGCGCGGGCGGCCTGCCGCAACCTCCCTTCCGACGTTCCCGCATTTTTCCGCCAAGCGTGTGATCGCTTCGCCTACCTGGTCAACGAGCCGGATCGCTGGAAGGGCAGTCGCGACTCGGCGCTGGGCGCGTTGAATCCTCCGGACCATTACTTCGATCTGGAGTTCTGGGGCGAGGGCAAGCTCCCGAACGACCGGTACGCCTTTGTCCTCCAAGCCGCCAAGCGCGGGTTGATCACCGACGCCAAGCCGATCAGCTACATGGGCACCGCGCCGTGGGCGGTGGCCGAGTACTCCGACCGCTTGGTGACCCACCTCCGGCAGTGGCGTGAGACGCGCGAGGAAACCGAGGCCGACAAGCTGGTGCGCCGCCAGGTGGAAGAGAACATCATCTACACCGCGGGAATCCTGGCTCATTTCGTCACCGACCTCGGCAACCCGCTGCATTGCACCATCCACCACAACGGATGGAGGGAGGGCGCGCCGAATCCGCGCGGTTACCTCGCCGACAAGGAATCGCGAAACCTGCACGCCCGCTTCGAGAGCATCTACGTGGAACGCGCAGTGGACGACAAGGACATGCTGGCGCTTCCGCCTCCCCGCCGGATCGGACCCTGGATCGGCGAGACCGAGCAGTTCATCCGCCGGCAGAACGGCTTCGTCGAGAAGCTCTTCGCCCTCGAAGCCGAAGGATCGTTCGGATCAGGGAAGGAAACTCCCGAAGCCCGGACCTTCCTGCTGGCCCGGCTGGGCGACGCGGCCTGGATGTTGCGCGACGTGTGGAATACCGCGTGGATCGTCTCGGGCGAGGAGTGGCTGAACGAATCCGTCATGACCTACGGCCGGACGGGAAGCACGGCGCTCGACCTTCTCCGGCGGTTCAAAGTGGAAACGCAATCCTTCGACATCGGCAAACTGGTGGTGGCCATCGGCAACCGCCGCAACGGACTTGACGGGCGGTCGTGGCACTACTTCGTGGACGGCAATGCGGGCACAGTCGCTGCCGACAAGTTTCAGACGTCCAACGGCCAGCGGATTGAGTGGAAGTTCGAGAAACACTAAGAGCAACCACAGATAAACACAGATGAAC
Organism: uncultured Acidobacteriota bacterium; assembly: GCA_964410045.1. Lineage (GTDB taxonomy): Bacteria > Acidobacteriota > Terriglobia > JAJPHL01 > JAJPHL01 > CAYPHP01. Next base: position 1,684 of record CAYPHP010000266.1, read on the forward strand.
ACGGATGCTGCGGAAGGGAAGTGGAGGCGAAGGACTAGCGGCGGGACTTCTTGCGGGCGCTAGAGGACGCAGGGGCCCGGGCGTCCGCGGTCAGCCCCAGAGCCTTCAGCCGGTCGCGTGCCAGCTTGGCTTCATCCGAATTCGGGAAACGCCGGATCAGCGCTCGTAGCTCGCGCGCCGCGGCGTCACGTTGTTTCAGTTCGAGCAGAGCCTGCGCTTTCTTCCAATGTGCTGTAGGGTTCTTGTTGTTCTTCGGGTAGTTGTCCAGGACTGCGTTGTAGGCGTCGATGGCCTTGTCGTAATCGCCCTTCCGGTAGTTCACTTCACCGATGTAGAACTGGGCGTTGCCCGCCAGGTCAGTTTCCGGAAAGTACTTCAGGTAGTCGAGGAAGCCGGCCATGGCCAGATCGTTCTTGCCGCCCTGCAGATCGCGCAGGGCGTTCTCGTAGAGGCCCTGGGGATTCGGCGGCGGGGCCGGGGCCGGAGCCGCCGCGGCGGTCGGCTGCGGCTGCGCCTGGATGGTCTCCAGCAATTGCCGGATCTGGACCAATTGCTCGCCCAGCCGGGTCTGACGCGCCTTGAGATCTTCCAGTGACTCGGAGAGGGCCTGGACGCCGTGCTGGCCGCTGTCGATCTTCTGGCCCTGGGCCGCCAGCGCTCCGGCCAGTGAGCGTTGCACGTTTTCGAGCGCCGCCCCCAGCTTGTTGGTGGTATCGGTGTTGCGCTCCACCAACTGGGTCATCACCGCCATGCGCTCGGTCATCAAGCGGTTCAGGTCGCGGACCATGTCTTGAAGCAGGGCCACGTCGCGCTGGAGCTGAATGATCTCTTTGGCCACCGGATAGGCCGGCTGCACGGTCAGCAACACAACCATGGTGACAAGCAGAAGTTTGCGGTGCATGTTGAAACCTCCCAGAAGAACACGCCACGGGCACGAGCCTCAAGGTCCGTGCCCGCAGCCTTAATTACTACTCTCTCACAAAGACGCCGCGGCGGTTCTGCTGCCAGCAGCCTTCGGTCTGCTCCAGACACGCGGGCTTTTCCTTGCCGTAGCTGATGGTGCGGATGCGGTCGGCGGAAATGCCCATGTTGACCAGGAACTCCTTGATGGAGTCGGCACGCTTCTGGCCCAGACCCAGGTTGTACTGGGCCGAGCCGCGCTCGTCGCAATGCCCTTCAATCACCACGCGTACGCCGGGGTTCGCGCGCAGGAACTCGCCGATGCCGGTAGCCGCGGCGCGCTGATCGTCGCGGATGTCGTACTTGTCGTAGTCGAAGTAGATGATCTTGATGCGCTGAGTCCAGAGTTCCTCAACGGTCGGACCGGGCCGCGGTCCTTCGATCGTCGTGGGCGCCGGCGGTGGGGCTGTAACGGTGACCCGAGCCGTGGCGCTGGTGGAACCTCCGGAGCCCTTGGCGGTCAGGCGGTAGGTGGTGGACTGCGTCGGCTTCACCGAGCGGCTACCCGAAGCCGGCACCGTGCCGAGATCCGGCTCGATGGTGACTTCCGTCGCGTTCTGAGTGTTCCACTCGATCGTGCTGGCCTGCCCGCGCTCGATGGATGTGGGGTTGGCGGTCAGCGTCGCGGTGGGGGCCGGCGTCGCGACCGGGGGCGGTGGAGGCGGCGGTGGTGGCGGGGTCTTCTTCTTGCAGCCTGCTCCGGCCAACACTAAGAGAAACAGGCAGAGTCCGATGATCTGGATGTTGAAGGGGAGGGATGAGCGTCGCATGGCTAGGTGAGATCCTCCTGTAGGATTATGGAACTGGTACGGCCGGGTCGATTCATCGCGCACCCCAGACCGGAGCTTCGTTGACGCCCGCCGAGGTCAGGGCGCGGACCTTGGACCCATCGACGAGCATGGTGTAAATCTGTTTGCGTCCCCCACGGCTGGATTCGAAAACGATGTGGCGTCCGTCCGGAGCCCAACTGGGATGTTCGTTCCGTCCTTCGCCGTGGGTTAACTGGACGAGGCGGCCGCTGGCAACATCCATCACAAAGATATTATAGTTCCCCGGCGCGAATCCGCGGGTCCAGGCAAAAGCCAGGACCTGTCCGTTGGGCGACCAGGCCGGGTTCACCGCTTCGCCGGTGCCGGCGGTCAGGCGGCGGACGTTGGAGCCGTCGCTGTCCATCAGGTAAATCTGCGGCAGTCCGCCGCGATCGCTGACAAAGGCGATCTGTGCTCCCGTCTTGGGATTCCAGGCGGGCTCGATGTCCACGCCGCGGGAGTTGGTAACGCGGCGCAGGTTGCTGCCGTTGGCGTCGCCCACGAATATTTCGGTGTCGCCCGGGTACGACGCGCAGAAGGCCACTTTGCTGCCGTCCGGCGACCACGCCGGAGTTGCGTTCAAACCCTTCTGGCTGATGAAGGGAAGCCGCCGTCCGGTATCGAGAGCCAGCACGTAGATGTCGGGATTTCCCGAGACGTAGCTCATGTAAGCCAGCTTGTTACCGTCCAGCGTGACCGCCGGTCCAATGGTGATGGATCCGTAACGCGTCAGCGGTTTCTGGTTGGCTCCATCGTAGTCGGTCACCCAGATTTCCTTGCTGCCGGTCCGGTTGCTCACGAAGTAAATCCGCGACGAAGCGACGCCGGGAATGCCGCCGCCCAGCCGCGCAATGATCTCGTCGGCGAAGCGGTGGGCAATCGCGCGCGCGGCTGGGTCATCCGCCTGGTCGGCGTAGCGCTTTCCCAGCACCATCGGCTGGCTCGGGTTGCCGGGATCGAACAGGTAACCTTCCACCGACAAGCGATCGGCGGTGGTGGTCATGTTGCCGAAGACCAGCATCTGCGCTTCCACGGGAGGCGCTTTCCAAAGCTCCAGCTTGGAAGCGGGGAGATCACCGGGCCCGCCGGGCAGCTCCTTGGGATACAGACTCTTGCTGACAATCGTGAACAGCCCGGAATGCTCGAGGTCCTTCCACAGGACGTCGTTGAACGTTGCCGCGAGCGGCGCTGTGGGCTTGGAACCGGCACGATAGTTCTCGCGCACGTCGGCCACGGCCATCTTGATCGGCCGCAGGTCGCCGAGGATCTCGATGATCAGCCGGTCCTGCTGGGGCGGCGCGGACACCACTACGGTCGCCAGCAACACCAACATCAGAACAGCCAGCTTAATGGCGGAACTCAAACCAGACCTCCACTTCGACCTTCTTGCCGCTGTAATCATTCGGCAGCGGCGGCAGATGGGCTTCGGCGCCCACGTCGCGGCGTCCGCTGCAGGCCTGCACCGCGCGCAGCGCCTCGCGATCCACCGAGGGGATCCCGGAAGACGTGGCCACCTTTTCCGCGACGATGGTCCCGTCGCGAATGATGTCGAACGCCAGAAAAACCTTCGGCGCCGAGCGGATCGACGGATCAATCCGGCTGCGGTCCCAGTTTCGAGAAATGCATTCCCGCACCGAGCGCACGTACCATCCAAAACGGTTCCCGAAATCGCCGCTGAAACCGACCCCGCCTTGGCCCTGGCTGCTGGTGATGGGGTTGTACATGGAAGACGACGCCCGGCCGCCGCTGCCCGGGATGGCGTTGGCGGGCGTCCCGGCGAAGTCGCGCAGTTCCTTGGCCAGGCGCTCGTTTTCGATGTCGGCCCAGCGCTTCTTCTGCTTGCGGTCTTCGATCTGATACTCCTTGCCGGTGGGTGTGGGCGGAGCCAGTTCCTTCACCTTTTCAGCCTTCGGTTCCGGCGGGTTCACCGTGGTGGTGTCGGTGGCCACGGGATTGGCGCTCGCTGCAGGAGGCAAGGGGATTCCCGCAGCCAGATTCACGGCCATGTAGCCGCTGCCGCCGGAACCGATCTCGCCCCAGGTTGAGCCGCGTCCGAAGGCCAGCGGGAAGATCAGGAAGGCAACGAGCAGGGAATGCAGGGCCATGGAGAAAGCGAAGGGCTGGCCGAGCCCCGGGCTTGCCGCCGCCGTGGAAGCGCCGCCGATCTGGACCCGGACGCGCATCTACTTGCTCTCCGGAACGTACGGTCGGGTGACCACGTTGACCTTCTGGATGCCGCCGACGCGCAGGCGGTCGATCACCTGGGCGACGGTGCCGAAGCGGACGTCTTTGTCGGCGCGCAGAAACACCTCCTGCCGCTCGGGATCACGCATCAGCTTGCGCAGATGCGGCGCCAGGTCGTTGATGTTCACCTTGTCGCTGCCCACGTACAGCGTTTCGCGGCGATCGATGGTGATGGTCACGCGCTCTTCGGTGATGGTCTTGACCATGCGCGTCTGCGGCAGGTCCACCTCAATGCCCGACTCGATCAGCGGTGCGGTGACCATGA
>CAYPHP010000267.1:0-5957 GCA_964410045.1 uncultured Acidobacteriota bacterium
CTCTGAGATGGCCACGAAAGCGATGTTTCCAGCCAGGCCGATGGGTAATCCCCAAGCCACACATCGCCTGAGCAGGGCCGCGTGTGCCGCGATGTTGTGGATGATCCCGGTGCGCCAGAACCACATCCCAAACAGAAAGATGCCCAGGACCCGCGGGTAGAAGAAGACAATCCCGGCGGCGTTGAAGGCCATCTCCTTGAGCCGCTCCTGGAAGATCTGCGCGTAGGTTCCATGCGCATAGATCTCCACGACGCGTTGCAGGGTTTCCGGAGTGGCCCTGGGCGGCATGGGAATGGGCACGCCCGCCGTAACGGCGGCCAGCAACGCGCCAAAGGTCAGCAACGGCCAGCAGTACAGCGCAGCCGACCAGATCAGCACGGTCTTCTGGGAGCGGTTTCGGAACAAATACAGGAAGAAGCCCATGAGGGCGTACGGCGCGAGGATATCGCCCCACCAGAGCAGGAAAGTGTGAGCAAGTCCCATCAGAAGCAGGACCGTCAGACGCCGTAAGTAGAACGACCGCGGCGCAACGCCCTTGGCCGTGGCCCGCTCCATCTGCACGGCAAAGCCAATCCCGAAGAGGAACGAAAACAGGGTAATGAACTTTCCGCTGATGAACAGGTCAATGAAGCCTTGCGCGATGCGGTCGGCGGTGCCCGTCCACATGACGGAGTGGTCAAAGTAAGTCGCCATCGGCGAATTGAACGCGCGCATGTTGGCGGCGATAATGCCGAACAGCGCGGCGCCGCGCAGGATGTCCAGCAATTCAATGCGTTCGGTCCGCGAGACCGGAGTCATGGCGGATCCGTGGTCGAGGTTGGCGTCTGCTGTCACGGTATATGCCTGCCGATTCTAAGCCACATTATGGCGTCGTGACCACCAGTGCCGCGCACGCCGAGGTCCCGGCGCGGCGGTAGCCATGCGGGGCGCTGGAGTCGAAGTACACGGAATCTCCGGCGTCCAGATGGTGTTCCTGGTCACGAATCCAGAGGCCTAGCCGCCCGCGCATGACGTACAGGAATTCCACCCCGGCGTGCTGATGCAAAGGAGGCTTGTCCCCTTTCACCGGACGAAACTCGGCGTAGTAGGCATTCAGCTTGCGCTCGACGGCTGAAAAGTCCAGGCATTCGAAGACGTAGTTGGGCGGCGCCGCTCCGGGACGGTCCGGAAAACGGCGCCGGTCCTTGCGCCGCGCGATCGCCAGCACCTGCTTCCGGCGGTCGTCGGCAAAGAAGTAGTCGAGGCCGACGCTGAAGACCAGGGCGATGCGCAGCAGGGTCGGCAGGGTGGGAAACATCCGCCCGCGCTCCACCTTTGACAACAGCGCCGGCGAAAGGGCGGTGTGCCGCCCCAGTTCCACCAGACCCATCTTCTTACGCAGCCGCAAGGCCCGCAGCTTGTCCCCGATTCCGTAGGCGATCAGTCCCTGGTTCAGTGTGTCGGACAGCATGATTGGCTCCTGTTTTCCCGGGAGGAAAAAAGACGGCCTGGTTTTTCCCCTCGGGAACGTGACTTTGTGTTCCGGAGCTATTTTACTTGAACTAAAATCTGTTTGAGTCAGAATAAAACACAGGCGAGGCGAGAAGCCGCGCTAAACACTCAAAGAGGAGAGCAAACGGTATGAAGATGCGTAAAGGAATGTTGGCTGCGGCACTGCTGGCCGCGGTAATGATGGCAGGCAGCCCGGCGCAGGCCCAGAAGGCCGCCGGTGCGAAGGACATTGTGGATACCGCGGTGGCCGCGGGAAGCTTCAACACCCTGGCTAAGGCTCTCGAAGCAGCCGGGTTGGTGGAAACTCTGAAGGGCAAGGGCCCGTTCACGGTGTTCGCTCCCACCGATGCGGCGTTCGCCAAACTGCCGGCCGGGAAGGTGGAAGGTCTGCTGCAGGACATTCCACGCCTGAAGGCAGTGCTGACCTATCACGTGGTGGCCGGCAAAGTGAAAGCGGCCGACGTGGTCAAGCTCAAGTCGGCCAAGACCGTCAACGGCCAGTCGGTCAGCATTCAGGTTGAGGGTGGCAATGTGATGATCGACAACGCCACAGTCGTGAAGACCGACATCGCTGCCAGCAACGGCGTGATCCATGTGATTGACAGCGTCGTGTTGCCCAAGTAGCCGATCGAGTTGAGGGGCCGGTGCGGCAACGCCCGGCCCCTTGGATCGCTTCATCATGACGACCCTGGGACTTATCTTCTGGACCGGCCTTTGCCTGGCGGCCGGATGGCTCGGCTCGCTGTTGACGGCGTCGTCGATTCCCGTCTGGTACCAGGCCCTGGCCAAACCAAGCTGGACGCCTCCGAGCTGGCTGTTCGCTCCGGTCTGGACGGCGCTCTTCTTGATGATGGGAACGGCGGCGTGGCTTGTGTGGCGGCCGCGCGGCTGGACGGGCGCTTCATGGGCGCTTGGCCTGTTTGTGGGTCAACTGGCGCTCAACGTGGCTTGGTCCGGCCTGTTTTTCAAACTGCGCAGGCCCGGCCTGGCCTTCATGGAGATTGTTGCGTTATGGCTGGCGATCGTAGCCACGATGTGGTCATTTGCCCGTCACTCGGCCCCCGCCGCGTTGCTGCTTGCGCCTTACCTGGCATGGGTCACGTTCGCCGCGGCACTGAACCTGAGCATCTGGAGGATGAACCAATGAACCCCCTGCCCACTGCAGCACCCTTCGTCATTCACAAAGACCAATGGATTCCCCGGTCTGTGGAGGACGTGTTCTCATTCTTCTGTGAGGCCGGGAACCTGGAGACCATGACGCCTCGCTGGCTGAAGTTCAACATCCTCACGCCCCGGCCGATTCGAATGGCCGCCGGAGTGCGGATTGATTATCGCTTGAGCTGGATTGGAATTCCGTTGCGCTGGGAAACCGAGATCACACGTTGGGATCCGCCCTACGAGTTTACGGACGTCCAGCGTAGCGGTCCGTATCGATTGTGGCGCCATCGCCACCGCTTCGAGCCTTGGTTTGGCGGAACCCTCATGCGCGACACAGTGGAGTACGCGCTACCGTTCGCGTGGGTGGGACGGCTGGTGCATCGGCTGGTGGTCCGGCGGGATCTGGAACGCGTCTTTGCGTTTCGCGCCGCGCGCATCCAGGAACGGTTTCGATGAGCCAGCTGATGTGGTTCCGCCAGGATCTGCGGCTGGCAGATAACCCTGCCTTGTCCGCCGCGATTGCCGCGGGCGGACCTGTCGTCCCGGTGTTCATCTGGGCGCCCGATGAGGAGCGGCCGTGGGCGCCGGGCGCGGCATCGCGCGGATGGCTTCATCAATCGCTGGCGTCGCTGTCACGGAAGTTGGCAGAGCGGGGGTCGCGGTTGATCCTTAGGCGCGGGAAGAGCCTGGACGAGCTTCGCAAGCTGGCCGCCGAAACCGGCGCTCAGTCCGTCTTTTGGAACCAGCGGAATGAACCGGCAGTAGTACAGAGAGACACAGCGGTCCGGCATGGTTTGGAAAGCCGCGGGATCGGCGCGACGAGTTTCGAGACCAGCCTGTTCTCCGGGTTGGCCGGTCTGCGCAGTGGCAGCGGCAAGCCCTACCAGGTCTTTACCGCTTTCTGGCGTGCCTGTCTAATGAGGGCCGAGCCGGATCCTCCCTTGCCTGAGCCACGCCACTTCCCCGCACCGGCTGTTTGGCCGCGATCTCTGGATCTCAACGAATTGCGCTTGAAACCTGCCAAAGAGTTGGTTGACTGGCAACCCGGCGAGGTCGGAGCGCAGAAGCGGTTGCGCACGTTCCTCAAGACCGGCCTAGCGCGTTATTCGAAAGGACGCGACTGGCCTGCTCACGAGGGGACTTCACGCTTCTCACCCTACTTACATTTCGGAGAGATTAGCGCCCGGCAAGTATGGTGGGCCCTGCGCACGCGCGGTGGCCACGACGCGGAGCGATTCCGTCGCGAGCTTGGATGGCGCGAGTTTGCCCGATACTTGCTGGTCCATTTTCCACACACAACTGACGAGCCCCTGCGCAAGGAGTTCCGAACGTTTCCCTGGCGTCTGGATCCGGGCGTCCTGCGGAAGTGGCATGAGGGGAAGACAGGATATCCATTGGTGGATGCGGGGATGCGCGAGTTGCGGCACACCGGCTGGATGCACAATCGCGTCCGCATGATCGTGGCCTCGTTCTTGGTCAAGCACCTGCTGCATTCCTGGGAGGAAGGTGCGCGCTGGTTCTGGGACACGTTGGTGGACGCGGATCTCCCCAACAACACGTTGGGCTGGCAGTGGAGCGCGGGGTGCGGCGCGGACGCCGCGCCCTTCTTCCGAATCTTCAACCCGGTGTTGCAGGGCGAAAAGTTCGACGCTGACGGCAACTATGTGCGGCGATGGGTCCCGGAACTTTCCCGGCTGCCTTCCGCGTGGATTCACAAACCGTGGCTTGCTCCGGCGGGCGTCCGGGCCGTGTCGAAGGTAATGTTGGGCGTGGACTATCCTTTACCGATGGTGGATCACGACGCGGCCCGCCGCGCGGCGCTCGCGGCGTTTCAGAGATTGCGAGCCAGGAGCTTTTCAAGTGTCTAAGCAAGACCAACCCTTAATTGTTTTGACCGGGGCCACGGGCTACGTGGGATCCCGGCTGCTTCAAGAACTGTCGCGCGAAGGTCTACGCGTGCGCTGTCTGGCGCGGCGGCCGGAGGAGATCGCCGCGGCCTCCGCGCCCGGAGTGGAGGTGGTCAAGGGTGATGTTTTGGACCCAGCGTCTCTCGGCCAGGCTCTGACCGGAGCCGACGTTGCTTACTACCTGATCCACTCGATGGGAGCAGGAGAGTGCTTCGAGCAGAAGGACCGTGACGCCGCCGGGAACTTCGCCGCAGCCGCGCGCGATGCAGGCGTGCGGCGCATTATCTACTTGGGAGGGCTAGGCGACTCCAGCACTCCGCTGTCCCCGCACTTACGCAGCCGGCAGGAGGTCGGCGAGATCCTGCGGGCTTCGGGAATCCCGGTGATCGAGTTCCGGGCTTCGGTTGTCATCGGCGCCGGCAGCCTGTCATTCGAGATGATTCGAGCGCTGGTGGAGCGCCTGCCGGTGATGATCGCTCCTCGTTGGGTTTCGTTGGATGCGCAACCGATCGGCATCCGGGACCTGTTGGCCTATCTGCGCGCGGCGCTGGACCTGCCAGGTCAGGCCAGCACGATCTTCGAGATCGGCGGCGCCGACCTGGTTTCCTATCGGGGCCTCATGCGCGAGTACGCCCGCCAGCGAGGGTTGCGCCGGCTGATTCTTCCGGTGCCTTTCCTCACTCCGTGGCTCTCGAGTCTGTGGCTGGGCCTGGTGACGCCCCTCTTTGTGCGGGTCGGACGGCTGCTGATCGAAAGCATCCGTCACTCCACAGTTATGCGCGACCAGTCGGCGCTTCACGAATTTGGGATTCGGCCCATCGGTTGCCGGGAAGCGATCGCCGAAGCACTCGCGAGTAGATTGTCCCCCAACAGTCCAGACGACACGTGGTTTATCGACTCCCGCAGCATCCTCGTGCCGGTCACAGCCGCGGAGGCGTTCCGGCCGATTCAAGAGATCGGCGGATCGCGAGGGTGGTATTACGGTGACTGGCTTTGGCGCTTGCGCGGCGGGTTGGATCTCCTGGTCGGCGGCGTGGGATTACGACGCGGACGCCGCCATGCCTCCTGGTTAGCCGCCGGGGATCGCATTGACTGCTGGCGCGTGGAGCAGTTCATTCCCGATCGCTTCCTTCGTCTGGCGTCAGAAATGAAACTGCCCGGACAAGCGTGGCTGGATTTTGAAGTGCGCGAGACCGGTTCACAGTGCGAGATCCGCCAAACCGCGCTCTTTGACCCGAAGGGCGTTACCGGACGCCTGTACTGGTTCGCGGTCTACCCGTTTCATCAGATGGTGTTCCAGGGAATGTTGCGAAGTATCGCAGCTCAAGCGGTAACCAGCGGTCGCGACTGGCGGAGAGGGAGGGATTCGAACCCTCGGTAGAGGTTTAAGCCCCTACAACG
>CAYPHP010000268.1:0-5953 GCA_964410045.1 uncultured Acidobacteriota bacterium
CTGCACCAGACGTCCGCCCGGATCGTTGGTGGTGGAGGTGTCCTGGTAGGCGGCGGTGATCTTGCCGAAGTCCGCGCTGGAGAAGTTGGTCACCGAGTTGGTGTTGTTGCCGGCGCTGCCCAGCACGAAATTGATGTTGTTGAAGGCGTTCAGGAAATCGGCGCGGAACTCCACGTTGACCCGCTCGGTGACCTTTACCTTCTTCACCGCGCTGATGTCGAAGCGGGTGAAGTGCGGCCCGTACATCATCATCCGGGTGCCGCCGCATTGTCCGCTGTAAAGCTCAACGCAACTGGAGCTGTTAGCGGTGGTGATGTAGCGGCCGGTGGGCGCGCCCTGCGCGCTGAAACCGGAAGCGCTGGTGGGGCTGAAGTTGTTGCCCTTGATGGTGTTGTCAATGATGTCCTGCGGCAAGTAGTAGACGAAGTTCGGCTCCTTGCGAACTTTCAGCAGGGACTGCAACTCGTCGCGAGTTATTCCCACCAGCCGCACGTTGCCGAAGTTCACCGGCGATCCGCTCTGGATGCGCGCAGTCCCGTGGATTCCCCAGCCGCCGACCACGCGGTCCACTACGCCGTTGACGTTGCCCAGGAAGCGCTGCCCGCGGCCGACCGGCAGTTCGTAGATCCAGTTGGCCTTGTAGGCGTGGGTGATGTTGTTCGGCGAAAGCGCGCGCTCTCCGTCAAGCTTCCGGAAGCTGATGAACAGGTCTTCCATGGCCTTGCCGTAGCTGTAGTTCATGTTGAACAGCAAGCCCTTGGAGAAGCGGCGGCGGAACTCCACGGTCAACGCATGGTAGTCGGAGCCGCCCCAATTGCCGAGTTCCCAGGCGCCGCCGCGCTTGTCCGGATTCACCCAGAAGAAGTTGGAAGGCAGTCCGGCGTTCAGAGCGTTGGTCCGGCGTCCCGCGTCGCTGTGCAGGTTGCCGGCGTAGGTGAAGGGGGCGGGATTCTGGATGCCCAATTGATTCACCCAGGTGGTGCTGGTGAAGTTGGCGGAGGTGTAACGCGCGGCGTCGCCGGCTTGTGCTGCGGGCACTCCGCTGAAGTAGGCGAGGGTGATGGGCAGCGGCGACGTTCCCGTCCCTGGTCCGAAGTAGCGGAACGTCGCTGTTCGGCCCGCCGCAATGTTGGCCTGCAGGTTCTGCTGAGCTAACTTGAACTCGGCCAGCATCCCATTCTCCAGGATGTTGGTCTCGTTGTAGTTCAACGAGCCCGACCAATTGCGGGAAGCCTTGTTGCCGGAGTAGCGGATCTCGATGGCCGTATCCCGCCCGATTTCCCGCTGGATCCCCAGGCTCCAACTCTGCACGTAGGGCACCTTGAGGTTGGGGTTGATCACGTTGACCTGGTCGGTGACCGCGCCGGTCAGCGGGAACGCCGGTGTGGACGAGAACGCCGGCGGACCCAGCCGGTTGGTCTGGCGCAGCAGCACCGGCATGGTATCCGTGCCCGTGCCGGTCACCAGGTTGCCGATGGTGTTGCTGCGGTTGGCGTTGATGAATCCGCCGGGGTTGGCGCCGATGTAGTCGGAAAAGAACGAAGCGCTCTCCCGGTTGTAGGAAAGCGAGTACCCGGCGCGGATCACGCTGCCGCTGCCGAGAATGGCCTTCAACAACCCGGACTTCCATGCCGGGCTCCAAGCCACGCCGACGCTGGGTGCGAAATTGCTCCAGTCGGTGCTGTAGGAGTGCTGGCCCGGCTGGATGGGTACAAACTGGGTGACCTTCCCGCCGCTGGCGCCGGCCTTGAACAGGTTGCCGGGACCGGAGATGCCGAAGACCTGGTTGTAGTCGGTCACCGCCCACTTCTTGTTCTGGGCCACGAACGGATACTGGATCTCCCAGCGCACTCCCAGATTCACGGTCAAGCCGGGGCGAATCCGCCAGCTATCCTGCAGGTAGGTCCCCTGCTCGCGGAAGCGGTAGCGCTGGATGTTCGGCCCGATGTACTCGTATTTGGTGCCATCCGGGTTCAACTGCGCGTTGGCGTTGATCGCGGTGACTCGCCCCGTGAGCACGGCGTAGATGTTGCGGGCGTTGGTCAGGTCGGTGGTCGACGAACCCGGGAAATTCGCCATGGTGAACATGGCGTTGGCCGGGTCGGTGGCGTCCACACCGAAGGTGATGGCCGGAACCAGCACTTGGCTCTTGGACCATTGATTCACCTGCGTGAAACTGCCGCCCACGCTGATGTTGTGCTTGGCCAGGCTGAAGCTCAGGTTGTCGCTGAACTGGCGGACCGGAGTGCTGCGCCGCGAGGGGTTGGTGACCACGTAGGGGTTGGTGATTCCCGCCGCGCTGATGGCCAGGCTGAAGCCGCCCTGGTTGGCTAACGGCCCGCTGAAAGTTGCCGGACTGGTTTCCGCATTGAACAGCGTCACGCCACCCATGATCCCGGCGCGGGCCTCGTTGACGATCCGCGGCGTGATGGTCGACCGCAAGGCTACGACACCCGACCAGCGGTTCGACCCCTGGCTGCCGGTATTCGGGAATCCAGGGAAGGCCGGGTCGGTGCCGTTCAGGAAGTCCACCAAGCCCGCGAAATCCTGGTAGTTGTAAGAGATCTCCAGGCTGTGCTTGGGATGGAAGTTATAGTCGATACGTCCGGTTGGGTAACGCCGCCACTGCCCGCCCTTGTTAACAAAGGTGAAGCGCTGCAAGTTCGGATCGGTCAACTGCGAGATGCTTCCGACGCTTCCCGTGGACGCCCGAATATCGGACAGCAATTTGCTGGTGACAGGGTCAAGCGTGTTGGTCTGGCCGTTTGCGCCGGCCAGGTTCAGCAGGTTCACGGTGCGAACGCCCGTCGACGAGTTGTACTGGAAGACTCCCGTCTGGGTCAGGGGGTTGAGAATCGTGCGGTTGCGCAGGGTCTGTTCCGGCAGCCGGTATTCTTCATAGTTGAAGAAGAAGAACAGCTTGTTCCGGCCGTTGTAGAGCTTGGGGATGATCACCGGGCCGCCGATACGGAATCCATACTGGTTCAGGAGCACGCGAGCACGGTCGGCCTTGCCGGTCGCAGGATTCGCCGGCAGATCGCGGTTATTGAACCAGTAGTTGGAGTTCAAAGAAGGGTTGCGGTGATACCAGTAAGCGCTTCCCCGATAGTCGTTGGTTCCACCGCGGGTGACGAACTTGATTTGTACAGCACCCTCACCGGTGCTATCCGCGCCCGCAGTGGCCGTAGAGATAGTCACTTCCTGGATGGCGTCGAGCCGGGGGCGGATGTAGGTGAAGAATCCGTCCGTCGATTTGCTGAGGTTGTCCTGGACATTGATGCCGTCAATCGTGATGTTCAGCGCCCCTTTGGGCAACCCATCGACTGTCGACGTGCGCGGACGGCCCGGGGTGTTTACGTTGGGCAGAAACAGCACCAGGTCGAGCGCGTCGCGCGACACCAGGGGCAGATCCACAATCTGGCGTCCGGTCAGGGTCGTCGAGACGGTCGCGGACTGGGTCTGCAGGATTTCCCCGCCGGCCTCCACGGTGACCGCTTCCGACTGGGAACCGACCTCCAAGTTCACTTGCACCTGCGCTGGAACGCCGACGTCGATCTTCACATTCTGGATCTTGGTCTGCTTGAAGCCGGGCGCCTCGACGCTTACCGCATACGTGCCTGAGGCTAACGAAGGCACGACAAAGGACCCGTTTGCGCCCGAGGTGGTCTTGTACGCGGCGCCGGTGTCCACGTTGCGCACGGTAACCGCCGCGTTGGCCACGACCGCGCCCGTGGGATCATGCACAGTCCCGGAAAGTGGCGCAGTGGATACGACTTGGGCATTCGCCGACAGGACGAACACCGCGGCTAGAATGGCGTTGAAAAGAAGACCCCTGAAATGTGACATGTAACCCCCCTTTTTCTAGGCCGCAACCCTTGCGGCATTCCCCTACCCGGGGCAACCCTAGCGAGATGTAAGGGAACCTACCATTCCAAGGTGATCGCTGCAAGGAGAAACGTAACGAAAGTTACTGATGGGACGGGCTCTTCAGTCCCGCCCCAGCACTTCCCGCAGCGTGCTGGCCAGCACGTCGAGCGTAAAGGGCTTGGGGATCAGCACGGCGCGCGAGTTCAGAACCCCATGGTCCAGGATGGCGTCGTCGGCGTAACCGGACATGAACAGAACCTTCATATCCCGATGGACGTTGGTCAGGTGCTGGGCCAGTTCCCATCCGCTCATGCCCGGCATGACCACGTCGGTCATCAGCAGGTGGATCGGTTCCGGGTGACGCTCCGCAACTAATAGCGCTTCAGGACCATTGCCCGCTTCCAGAACCTTGTAGCCTTTGCCTTCGAGAACGCGGCGTACCAGCGAACGGACGGCCTTCTCGTCTTCCACCAGCAGGACGGTCTCGGACCCGGAAGCCGGGGTGGTCGCCGATGCCGGGGTCTGTTCCGCTAGCGCTGCCCGCAAGGACGGCAGATAGATGGTTACCGTAGTCCCTTGTCCAGTGGCGCTCTGGACCCAAACGTAGCCTCCGCTCTGCTTGATGATTCCGTAGACCATGGCCAAGCCCAGCCCGGTTCCCTTGCCGGTTTCCTTGGTGGTGAAAAAGGGCTCGAAGAGGTGGGCCAAGGTGTTCTCGTCCATGCCGCAACCGGTATCGCTCACTGCCAGAGTCACGTAGGACCCTGGGGTCATGGGGAAGTGGTTCAGCGCGAAAACTTCGTCCGCCTGGACATCCGCTGTCTCGATGGTCAGCGTACCGCCGTCGGGCATGGCGTCGCGGGCGTTCACCGCCAGATTCATGATTACCTGGTCGATCTGACCCGGATCGGCCGTCACGTGGCTGAGAGCCTGGCCTTCACTGATCACCAGCTTGATGTCCTCGCCAATCAAGCGGGGAAGCATCCGGCTGAGATTGCGGACCGCGGCATTCAGGTCCAGGACCTGGGGAGCCAGGACTTGCCGCCGGCTGAAGGCCAGGAGCTGGCGCGGCAGGCGTCCGGCGCGTTCCACGGTCTTCTTGATCTCGTCCACCAGCTCGCGCATGGGGTCCTTCGGCGGAAGCTCTTCCAGCAACAGCTCGCTGAAGCCGTTGATGATCGTGAGCATGTTGTTGAAGTCGTGGGCCACGCCGCCGGCCAGGCGTCCAACGGCCTCCATCTTTTGGGCTTGCCGTAGCTGCTCGCCCAGCTCTTTCGACTGGGTGATGTCGAAGACCGTAGCCAGAATCGTCGGCTCCTCTCCGGGGTCTTCCATCAAGCTGGCGGACATCAGCACCCAGGCGCTCCCACCGTCCTTGCGGCGCACGTGCAGTTCCAGGCCCCGCACCGTCTTCTGCTGCTGCAAGCGGCTGACGAAAGCGCCCCGCTCGGCCGGTTCGAAGAAGAACTGCCGCACGTTGACCGCCAGGATTTCCTCGCGTGACTGGTAGCCATAGATGCGCAGGTAGGCCTCGTTGCAGTCCAGAATCCGGCCATCCATCGTGGTGCGGACGACGCCGGCGAGGTTGCGCTCAAAGAGCAGGCGATAGCGCTGCTCCGAGAGGTGGAGCGCCTGCTCGGCTTGCTTGAGATCGGTGACGTCGCGGGTAATTCCCCAGATCCGCTGGAGCATGCCCTTCTCGATAATCGGGACTTCTGTACGCAGCAAGTGCCGGGTTTGCCCGGCCAGATTGACCACCGTCAAGGGGACGGTGCGGGTGACGAAGCCCCCTTGGACCGCGGACAGCAACTCCATGTCATTCTCTGCGCCGGCGAAGAGGCCGCGGATCGGCTTTCCGATCATCTCCGCGGAACTTCCGGCTGCCCACATGCGGGCCATCGCTTCATTGCACTCGGCCAGGTAGGCGTGGCGAAGGAAGAGTTCGAGTCCTTCGGTCGGGGGGACGTCGAGAGGGAGCGGCTGCTCGAGTTCCACGCGCCAAACCGCTTCTTCGCTGTGGGCGATGAAGTCGCGGTAGCGCTGCTCGCTCTGCCGGAGGGCGGTCTCGGCCCGCTTCAACTCGGAA